>JBCCAG010000378.1:0-4522 GCA_039814955.1 Cyanobacteria bacterium P01_A01_bin.135 | reverse complement strand
CGGCCGCCTCAAGGCACGCGCCGGCAATCTCGGCCGGCGTCGCGGGGAGGCCGGGGTGCTGCTCGCGCGTGGTGAGGTTGCCCGTGACGGCGCAGGTGATGACGACGGATTGTTGCAGAGCCCGAGGCCACCACATCCAGGCCCCATACGTCTACAGGGACACTGATCGCCCCCAAGCTGGTGACCGCATCCACCATAGTGAGGGCAACGCCGTGGGCTCTCACGTAGTTGTTGATGGTCTTGAGGTCGTTAAGGACGGCGGTGGAGGTTTCGCTGTGGGTAATCACCACCGCCTTGATAGCCTTCTCACCGTCGGCCTCGAGCCGCTCGCGGAACGCCTCTGGGTCCAGGGGCTTACCCCAATCTGCCGTTACCCGCTCTACGTTCAGCCCGTAGGCTTCCCCCACTAGGGCCCAGCGCTCGCCGAACTTGCCATTGCTGCCCACCAAAATGCGATCGCCCGGGCTCAAGAAATTGACCATGGCGGCTTCCATGGCGCTCGTGCCGCTGCCCGCCACCATCAACACGTCCTGGGTAGTTTGGTGCAGCCACTTCAGCCCCTGGTTAATCTCCGCCAGCACCTCAGAAAATTCACCGCTGCGGTGGCCAATGGGATGCTTTGCCATCGCTAGCAGCACCCGCTCGGGGACGGGGGTGGGGCCAGGAATCATCAGCATCTGTTTGTCGTCCATCGCATCCTCCCTGGTATCGCCTTAATCGCTTTGCTGACGTCGGTATCGGTAACCCATCCTACCGCAAGGGAGACGATTCTATGGCGGTTAGTCCAACCAAAACCCGTGCCGGGTGCCCACCAAAACAGCTATCCGAACTTAAAGTTTTGTAGCGGGTAACGACTGCGGTACTGCTGCCGCCGCACCAAAAAATCGGGGAGATCGAGGGAAGGGGCCTCGGGAGCGTCCTCTTGAGATATGTCAATGTCATTTAAAATCGCTTCAAACGCTGTGACCTGGTCCAGGGGAAGATGAAGCATTTGCTCTTGGAGGCGCTGACGCATGGTCACCAACTGCTGCTGCGCTAGGCGGCAGCGGTTGCGCCAAAAGTGAATGGCGGCTTCATACTCGCCGGTCTGCTTGGCCTGCTGAAGGATCTGCTCCTGCAATAGACCCACTTCTGGGGTCGGGCTCTCTGATTGCTGCCGCTGGGCCTCAAGCTGCTGCTGCAGACTGATAATCGCCTGCTCTTGGACGTAAATGTACTCCTGGGCCGTCGCCAGCTGCTGATCTAAGTCAGCCTGCTGCTTGACCCGCTGCTTGAGATCGTCGATGTAGAGAAGGGCCTGGTCCAAGGCCTGCTCTAGCTGATGTATTCTCTGGGCTTGGGGGTCACCGCTCACGTCGCCAGACGGCTCAGGGTCGGCATGGGTAGAGAAGGTCATGGCTGCAGCGGTCCGTTAGCGGCTCAAGCGTATGCAGGGCGACACCCACCATCACCATACCGGGAAAGGACATTGAGCTCAGTGATGTGGAATACACTCGCCCCCAACTGCTCTGCTGGCCAGGGGTGTAACCTCTAACGTTCTGGCAGCTTCTGGCGCAGGCGAGCCAAGATGCTGCCTCTATCGATTTGGCTAAAAATCTCTTGAATTGCGGTGTCAATCCCCTCAGGGCCCCAGGTACAGCCTTGCTCCAAGTACCACTGCGCTGCCTTGCCCACCCGGTAAGACCCGTAACCGGCCAGCGCCCCCTGAGCTGCTGCTGTGGAAGCATAGGCCCCCAGCCCGGCCAATCCGCCGGTCAGCGCCGTCACTGCCGCCGTAGCGCTCTTGCCAAACCCCAGCACCAAACCGCTGCCCAGCTCCCCTACCAGCAGGCTTCCGGAGCTCCAAACAATGGCGTTCCACAGATCCTGTGCCCCGTGGCTGGTCATGGGCAGTTGGTACAGGCGGGCCAAGGCGCGAATCATGATCAGATCGGCGATCGCCCCCCCGGCTAAATCTAAGCCTGCCACAGGGTTGAGGGCCACCACCACGCTCTTCCACTGGGCAAAGGTCCAAATCAAGTCGTCCGCTTGCTCCTTGTAGCGCCAGATGCTGCGCTGGGCGATCGCCGCTTCCGCCCCCTGGGCCTGCCGCAGAGCCCGCAAGGCGATTAAGGTGCTACCATCCTGGGCCAAGATCTCCAGCAGCCGCTGCCGCAGGGGCTCAATCTGCACCGGCGGGGTTTCCCACTCGCGGGTGACGCGGCCGTCGGGCGATTCCACCTGCACCTGCTGAGGAGCCGGGTCCGCCGCCACGAGCACAATCTCATCGGGCCGCAGGGCGAGCTCGGAAGACGGCGCTTTGTCCTGTTGAGGCTGAGGCGCTTTGCCCTGTTTTGGGGCTGCAGGCGCTTCGTCTGCAGACGCTTCGTCTGGGCTCTGACCTAAATCTTGCGGGGGCTGGGTGACTTCCGGGGCCCTCACGCGCAGGGACTGGGCAATGCGCTGCTGGTCCTGGTCCGGGTACTGGTCCACCTTGTTAAACACCAGCAGCACCGGCTTGCCCTGCTGCCACAGGTCCTGCAGGGCCGCGTACTCGGTGTGATTCAGCTCCCCCGCCACGACAAACAGCACCAGGTCCGCTTGCTCCAGGGTGGTCCGGGCCATATTCGCCCGCTCGGTGCCCTTCACCTCCCCCAAACCAGGAGTATCCACCAGCTCCACCCGCAAGTCGTCAGTGGGGGACCAATACACCGAGCGGGGCCACTGGGTCACCCCATGGGTTGGCCCCGTCTTCAGCAGCTTTTTGCCCAGCAGGGCATTGATCACAGCAGACTTCCCCCGACTCACCAAGCCAAACACCGCAATGCGCACCACCGGCTCATCCAGCGTGTCTAGGGCCTCATTGAGGGCATCTAGCTCCGCTTTGACCGCTAGCCGGTCAGGGGCAGCGGACTGGTAGCGCTGCAGTAACTGCTGCAGCCGAGCCTGTACCCGGGGCAGCGGATCCTGGTGGGTCATGGCAAATGCTTAAAGAGGGGGTAGCAATGGCCTAGACGGCTTCGGTGGTGGGAACCAGGCGGGTCACCCCCTGCTGCACAAATCGCTGCAGGGGTTCTAGGCGACGCTGCTGGGCCATCAGCCGCTGCAGAATTGGGGTCAGACGGCCCATATCGATGCCGGTGTCGGCGGGGTGAGTCTCGAAGTATTCAATTAGGCTCAGTCCAGCCACCCGGGTCAAATAGGCGGCGCTCAACCCCTGCAGTGCCCCGCCAGCGGCGTAGGTAGCCAGGTGGCTCTTCAGCAGAGGGCTAATGGCTTGGGTCGCCAGCTCTACTAATCCCAGCTTGGCCATGGCGCTCACTACAGTGGTCGCCGCTATCTCTGCCTGCTGCAGCGATAAAGAGCGCTGGTAAAGCTGACCCAAATCCATTACCATCTGGCCGTTGATGGCAGCTGAGGCCACCACATCCAAGGTGGGCAATGGGCTAGCAAAGGCGGTTGCGCCGGTCAGCCATTGGTAGCGCTCAATTACCGGGACGGCCTGCTGGCGGCGGTGGCCGTTGAGGGCACTGCGCACCTCCGCCGTCAACAGGCGGAGCTGGCGACTAGCGGTGGCCAGCACCAGCTGCTCGCCGTCCTGCAGTAGGACAGTAGTCAACCGGCCCTGAAGAGCGGCGAGGTCAACTTCTGGGGTGATGGTACTCTCAACCACACTGCCGTCGGCCTGGTGCTGACGGCGCTTAATAGGAGCCGGGGCGGCGATCGCCGTCACCACATCTTCCGCGCTAAAGCCTGGTTCAATGGCCTCCAAGCGCTGGCGAACCTGGGCCAGAACAGCGGTACCCTCGGTCGGCAGGTAGCGGTCCCACTTATTGCACACCACTAGGACGCGGTGGCCGCTGGTCACTAGGGTCTCAATCAGATCGTACTCAGCGTCAATCAAATCTCCGGTGACCACCAGCAGCACCAGGTCACTCGCTTCTAGGTTGCTGCTGGCCAGGGTCACTAGGGGTTCCGCCCCCTCGGCGGCAAACAGCCCCGGCGTATCTTGATACTGCAGTTGGTAGCCGCCCACAGTGGCCGCGGACTGCAGCTGGGACAACAGGGCCGTCTTGCCCGCATCAGCCGCCCCAACCGCCGTCACCGTTAGCTGCGATCGCTCCAGGCTTTGGCGGCACTGCAGCAGCCGTTGGTCAAACTGCTGTACTTGTAGCGCTGCGACCTCTCCCCCTTCGATTTCAAGCTGGCGCAGCAGCGCGTCAAGCTGCTCTCCCTCCCGGTGAAACTGCTCCAAGCTAATGGGCTTAATGGCCGCCACGCCTTCCTGACTCAGCCGCTGCTGCCGCAGCCACCAGAGCCCAGAGCCGGCGATCGCCAACCCCCAAACTAGCGTCCCCCCCAAGTCAATGCCCATCGGAGCTACATTGAGCAGACAAGCGCCCGCAGTGAGCCCCAACCCGCCAACGACAAGGGGCTTGCGAAGAATAGTCGAGGAGGACTGGGGTGTCATGGGGTGACCTGCTAGTGACGTTACCTCCAGTGTAGCCAAGGGACCTCCGCTTCCCAAGTGGGCAGGCAGGTG
>JBCCAG010000897.1:0-1783 GCA_039814955.1 Cyanobacteria bacterium P01_A01_bin.135 | reverse complement strand
TCCAGCGGCAGCTCTACTCCCGTACTGTCCAGCTCTAAGTCCTCTAGACCGTCGGGCAAGTCACCCGGGGTTTGCGCTGCGATCGCCGTGGGTAGCAGTACCGCTGTGGCCGCTGCCCCAATCAGAAAGCCGATGTGACGGTGGCGGGCGCGCCAATTATTTACTGTAAGTACCATTAAAAACCTTGGGCGATGAACGATAGGCCAATGTTGGGGCAATCCTGAGATATATTAGCATCGCCGTGGTCCTGCAGCAGCGTTTCGCGCGCCACCCCACCGGACTGTCCATGGTCCCTAAAAAGCTACTGCCTTAAGTAGAAGGACATAAATAAACGACGCTATCAGGTGGCGAACCCCAATATCATTGACTTATGGCCAGCCACTTAGGTCCGCTCAATCTTTTTGAGTTGGCACAGCTGATACATCGCTCGCCCTCACCGCACCATATAGGTCGCCGCCCATGAGCAACCCGTTTTCGCTCGGTTCTTTTCCCCCGGAGCAGCCCGCTAACGCCGCTGACTGGGCCCAGCAGCTGGCCGTGCCGGTCAGCGGAGAAGGCGCGACTCTGCAGCGAGGCGGGGAGCGCTTGGCCCTACATAAGGCGGGCGATCGCTTCACGGTTTCGGCGGCCAACCTCCCTCAAGTTCAACCGCCCGTCGTCCCCCCCATCGCTCAGGTTGGCGGGACCGTAACCCACATTATGCCCCTGGTCTCGCTGGCCGCGGTGCAGGTGCCCCCGGAGCAGCTCGACCCGGCAATGGACCAGCTGCGCCGGCAGGATGAGGTAGCCTTTGCCAGCCACGTTTACCAGCTCGACGAGGGAGCCCAGGAGTTTTACCTCACCGACCAAATCACGGTTCAGTTTACGCCCGAGACCACCTTGGCAGACATAGAGGCGATCGCCGCGGCGGCGGGGCTGCGCCGCTTGGAGCCCATCGACGGGGTGGCCAATGCCCATGTGTTTCAAGTGACGGCAGCGGCCCCCGTCAACCCGCTGAAGCTGGCGAACCGGCTCAGCCAACTGGTCCCCGTGCTGCTGGCAGAGCCCAATGTGGCGGTGTCCACCCAGGGCTTCCATCGCCCCCGCGACCCTCTTTACGGAGACCAGTGGTACCTGCAGCACCGGGGAGGAAGGAGCCTCGCTGCCAATTCCCACATCTCGGTAGAGGCGGCTTGGGATATTACCCGGGGGCGACGGTCGGTGGTGGTGGCCATTATCGACGATGGCTTTGATCTGGGCCATCCCGACTTGAGCGGCCCCGGAAAGCTGGTGGCTCCCCGAGACTTCCAGCAGCGAGATGGCGTCCCCCTGCCGGAGCAGACGGGGGAGAACCACGGTACAGCTGTGGCGGGGGTGGCGATCGCCGAGGAGAACGGGGAGGGCATCGTTGGGGTAGCGCCGGGCTGTGCCCTGATGCCCATCCGCTACTCGGGGGTCATCGACGACCAGTCTATTGAGGCCCTGTTTCGCTGGGCCACCGACCACGGCGCGGCTGTGATCTCCTGCAGTTGGGGGGCGGTGGGCACCCGCTATGCCCTTTCCCTGCGGCAGCGTGCCGCCATTACCCGCGCCGCTACCCAGGGGAGAGACGGCAAAGGGTGCGTGGTGTTGTTTGCGGCGGGCAACGCCAACCGGCCCGTGGACGGCACCGTGAACGAGCAGGGCTGGCCCAGCGGCGCGCTGCGGGGTGGTGTCCAATGGCTCAACGGTTTTGCGGTCCACCCGGATGTGATCGCCGTGTCCGCCTGCACTAGCTTGAACCAAAAATCGGCCTACAGCAACT
>JBCCAG010000075.1:0-10218 GCA_039814955.1 Cyanobacteria bacterium P01_A01_bin.135 | reverse complement strand
ATGCCACATGGGACGATCGCGTGGAGCGCTTCCGCGTCCCCGCCATCCACTACCGCAGCCTCATCGAGACCCTGCAGGCAGAAACGACGGCCTTTACTGACGACGCCAAAGCCTTTGAGCCCCTGAGCCTCGATCCTCAGATCAACATGCCTCCCTACCCTCACCAGGAGCAGGCCCTAGATGCCTGGACGGCCGCGGGGCGCAAAGGCGTCGTTGTGCTGCCTACCGCCGCTGGTAAAACCTACCTGGCCCAGCTAGCCCTGCAGACCACCCCCCGCAGCACCCTGATCACAGTGCCCACCCTGGACCTCATGCACCAGTGGTACGCCCATCTGAAAAAAGCCTTCCCCGACGCCGATGTGGGTCTGCTGGGAGGGGGGAGCCGCGATAAGTCCGCCATTTTGGTGGCTACCTACGACAGCGCCGCCATCAACGCCGAACATATCGGCAATCGCTACGGGTTGCTGATCTGCGATGAATGCCACCATCTCCCCAGCGACTTCAACCGCGTGATTGCCGAATATGCGATCGCTCCCTACCGTTTAGGGCTCACGGCGACGCCGGATCGCTCTGACGGTCGCCACGAGGACTTAGACACCTTACTGGGGCCGGTGGTGTATCACCGCACCGCCGAAGAGCTGGCCGGTCAGGCCCTAGCCCAGCACGAGATTGTCCAGATTAAGGTGGCCCTGACCCAAAATGAGCGCGATCGCTACGACCATTTAATTGGGGTGCGCAACCGGTTTCTGCAGGAGAACAATATTTTCCTGGGGAGCCTGCAGGGGTGGCAGCGGTTTGTGGGGGCCAGCGCTCGCTCCAAGGCGGGGCGGCGAGCCATGCTGGCCCACCGGGATGCCAAGGCGATCGCCCTGGGCACGGAGGGCAAGCTCAAGGTACTGGCGGACCTGCTCACCCAGCACTACCCAGAGCAGACCCTAATTTTCACCAACGACAACGCCACGGTGTACCGCATTTCCCAAGATTTCCTGATCCCCGCCATCACCCACCAGACCCCCGTCAAAGAGCGCCACGACGTGCTGCAGCGGTTTCGCGACGGCACCTACCGGGTACTAGTGGCTTCCCACGTGCTGAATGAAGGGGTGGATGTACCGGCGGCGAGCGTGGCGGTGCTGCTGTCGGGGTCGGGGTCAGCGCGGGAGTATATCCAGCGGCTAGGGCGAGTGCTGCGCAAAGGGGACGGCACCAAGTACGCGCGGCTGTATGAGGTGGTGGCGGAGGAGACGGCGGAAGAGGGGGTATCCAAGCGGCGCCGCAAGGCCCCCCAAAAACCGAATCAGAAGCGCGCCGGGCAGCTCTCTCTGGTGCCAGACTCCGGTACAGCAGCTCCCAAGGCGGCGGAAGACGAGGCCGACTACGACGCTTAGTGTCTCCGCCAGTCCTGCTGCTAAACCACTTGAAGCTGCGGCTGTGGGGCGCTCGCCTCAGCCACCGAACCTACCTCACCGATATAGGTATTCAGCCCTAACGCCGTTTCCACCAGCACGCCGTCTATTTGTACGGAGCTGTACTGGGCGATCGCCTCTTCTAAGGGCACATCCACCACGCGGCGGTTTTGCCAGGCCACCATGCGGCCAAATTTATCCTGGGCCACTAGGTCTAAGGCCGCAACGCCAAACGACGCCCCCAGCAGCCGGTCTAGGGCCGAGGGCGTCCCCCCCCGCTGCAGATGACCCAGGGTCGAAACGCGGGTTTCAATGTTGGTGCGGCTGGCAATTTCATTGCCGATGTACTGGCCAATGCCGCCGTACATGGTCTGCCCTAGGCTGTTGGTATAGCGCACGGGCTCCCCCGTCTCCGTCTTCACCGCCTCCGCCACCACCACCAGGCTAAAGTTGTGGCCCCGCGCCCTCCGCTCCAGCAGTTTTTCGCACAGATTATCCACCGAGTAAGGAATTTCAGGAATTAAGATGGCGTGGGCGCCGCCCGCAATGCCGGCACTGATGGCGATGTGGCCTGCATCCCGCCCCATCACCTCTAGCACCATGACCCGGCTGTGGCTAATGGCGGTGTAAGTGAGGCGGTCCAGCGCTTCTACCGCAATGCTGAGGGCCGTATGAAAGCCAATGGAATGCTCGGTGGTGCCCACGTCGTTGTCAATGGTTTTGGGCACCCCCACCAAATTCCAGCCGCCCTGCTGGGCCAGCTTATTGAGTATCGCTAGGCTGCCGTCACCGCCGATGCCAATCAGGGCATCTAATCCTAGCCGGTGGTAGCCTTCAATCACTTCCGCCGAGCGATCCACCGTGGTGCCATCCGGCATTGGAAAGGCGAAGGGGTTATTCTTGTTGACCGTGCCGAGAATGGTGCCCCCGTAGCGGAGAATGCCAGAAACCCGCTTCATATCGAGAAGCTCAGCATCCACTGGGCGGTTCAGCAGCCCCATGGTGGCGTCTTTAATGCCGTAGATATCTATCCCGTAGTCGCGGGCGCGGCGGACGACAGCGCGAGTCACGGCGTTCAGCCCGCCGCAGTCGCCACCGCTCGTTAAAATCCCCACACGTTTACGTCGAGTCATGTATGGTCTGGAGTAATTTTCGGTTCTCATTCTCAGGGTGGAATTGCAAGGGATCAAGAGGGTCGCAATCAAACGCAACCCACCAGGTCAGGCGATCGCCCCGGGATTCGGTACAATGGCCAAGCGGTTAGTGCTCAGTTTTACGGGGTCCCTAGGCTATGGCGTTACTTCAGCAGCCACGATTCCCCCTAGCGGCTATCCTCGTTGCCCTCCTCAATGTGCTGACCGGCTGCCGCACCGCACCTGCAAATATCGCTCTGTCCACCGGGTCCTCCACGGGGTACTACTACCGTCTGGGGCAAGAGCTGGCCGCTTCAGTGGAAGACACCGTTGGCCTGGAGGTAGAGGTACGAGAATCCGCTGGGTCTTTGGACAACCTGCAGCAGCTTTTGGGGGGCGGCATCGACATGGCCCTGGTGCAGCTGGACGTGGCCGAAGCGATGATGAAAGCGGGGGAAGTCAGGGCGATCGCCATTTTGGCCCAAGAGCATATCCACCTCATTCACCGCCCGGGAGCGGACCTAGGGGATGCAGCTCCCTCAACCCTAACGGGCCTTAGCGGCAAAACTTTAGGGATTGGCGCTCCCGGTAGCGGCATCCGCTTTACCGCCGAGCAGTTGCTCAGCGCCGCCCGTCTAGACGAAGCGGGCACGGTGCAGATCGATAGCTCCGGGTTCAGCGATGCGCTGAACCGGCTTAGCCAAGGACAACTGGATGCCGCCTTTTATGTGGGCCGACTAGGGGCCAACGAGCGGCTGCGGCAGGCATTTGCGGCAGATCCTGCCCTGCAGCTGCTGCCCATTTCGCCGGGGCTCGTCAACTTTTTAGCGACCCGCAACCCGGGGGTCTACCAAGCTGCCACTATTCCCGAAGGCATCTATGGCGTCTCTCCCAATATCCCCAATCAGTCACTGACCACCCTCACTACCCCGACGGTACTGATTACTCGCCCGGACGCCAATCCCAAGGCAGTGCGCCTGATTACCTGGTCCATTGTTGATACGGCCCGGCGCTACGCCAGCTTCTACCCAGAGCTACAGTCGGGTGACCCCAACCAGCTACTGCGGCAGGGGCTATTTTTCGTCCATCCAGACGCCACCAACGTCTACGAGAACGGCGACCCGCGCCAGGCCTGGGTCCGCTACTGGGAAAACAACAGCGACCTGCAGGCCGGCATTTTTCTACTGGTGGGGACGAGCCTGGCGGGGATGGTGCTGCAGTATTGGCGCAAGCAGCGCTCCAAGCACCTGGTTAGCCGCATTTACGGGCGCATCCTGGAAGTCAACGAGATGCTGGCCGAATCTCCCCAAGAGGCGCTGCGGGAGATAGAAGCACTCAGCCAGGACAACCGCATTCAGCTCATTGTGGGCAAGATTCCGGAGGAGGTGTATGCCCAGGTGCAGGAGAAAACCCAAACCTTCAGCGACCAGTGCCGCTCGGTGCTGGAGCAGCAGCGCCGAGAGAAGATTCTCAGCACCCTACTGCTGCTAGACGATTGGCAAGCTACCCTGCAGACGGATCCGGAGGCGGCCCTCAGCAAGCTGGGGCAGATTAAGCAGCAGTACCGGGACATGCTGCTGGCCAACGAGGTGGACATTCAGGCCTACATGGAGCTGACAGAGCTGACGCTGATCTCGGTGATGACTCTGGCCCCGGAGGAGAAGCGATCGCCCGAGGGGCTGGCCCTAACTCAAGAGGCGGGCGTGCCCTACCGTGGATAAATTTGACAGCCTGAATGCCTTTACCCAAGTCATCGAAGCCGGGGGATTTGCGGCAGCGGCCCGCCGCATGGGCCTATCGCGCTCCCAGGTGAACAAGCTGGTGATTAACTTAGAAGACGAGCTGGGGGTACAGCTGCTGCACCGCACCACCCGCCAGGTAACCCCCACCGACAGCGGTCGGGCCTTCTATGAGCGGTGCCTCACCATCCTGGGCGACCTGGCCGAGGCGGAGCAGGCGGTGATGCAGCAGCAGACCCAGCCCCAGGGCAGCCTGCGGGTCAATGCCCCCATGTCCTTTGGCGCTCAGCACCTAGCCCCCGCCCTGGGGGAGTTTTTGACCCGCTATCCCAATATTCAGGTGGAGCTCGCCCTCAGCGATCGCTTCATTGACCCCATTGAAGAGGGCTTTGACGTCACTCTGCGAATCGCCGCCCCGCCCACCTCAGCCCGGCTAGTGGTGCAGCATGTTGCGCCAGTCCACCTAGTGCTATGCGCCGCGCCGGAATACCTGCGGGATAAAGCGGCGATCGCTCACCCCGATGACCTGAGTCAGCATTCCTGTCTACACTATGGTCACCTGCCCAATCAGCACAGTTGGACCCTGATGGGCCCAACTGGAGAGCATAAGGTGGCGGTATCGGGGGCGCTGTGCTCCAACAACGGCGACGCCCTGCGGGCAGTGGCCCTTGGCGGATTGGGCATTGCCCTGCTGCCGCGTTTTTTGGTGGCTGATGAGCTGCAGCAGGGGAAGCTAAGCTTGGTGCTGCCGGATTATGGGCCATCGCCCCTAGGCATTTGTGTGATTTATCCGGTGAACCGACACCTGTCGGCGAAGGTGCAGGCGTTTAGTGAGTTTTTAGTCAGGCGTTTCAAGGATAAGGCTTGGTAAAAATCCCTCCCACTGACTCAGCGTCGGTAGCACCAGCAGCAGGTAGAGCTCATTCATCTCAACGAGCCGGTTGCCGAAAAATCGCTGCCATCGCCGCTCGAAGCTTTGCGCTTTGTTGGCCCAGTTTGTCATTATTGCGCCTAGAGAGGCGCTTGCTTACGGTGGGCCGAATTATCTACCAAATCCCTTGCCTCGCTTACCTTGCTTCCACACCAGCCACTCTCCCTGCTTGCCCCCTGCGGCAAGCCACTGCCCATCGGGGCTCCAAGCCAAAGTAGAGAAGCCCTGGGAAGCCCCTTCTAGGATTTGGGTAGCCTGTTGAGCCTGCTTCCAGAGGCAGATCTGGCCGTCTTCAGCAGCGGAGGCAAGGAGGGTGTTGCCCGGTTGAAAGGCGATCGCGTTCACGCGCTGCTGATGTAGATCAAGCACCCTGGCATCCCAACCATCGCTGGCGTTGCTTTTCTTGTGCCAGGTGACAATGCCGGTGCCGCTGGCGGAGGCCAGCAAGGGAGCCTGCCCGACGGTGATGTCTGACCAGGCGAGCTGACGGACTTTGCCGGGAAAGCCGGTCATTCGCCAAGGCTCTTCACTATCAAAGGGCCAGACTAGCAGGGTGCGGTCCAGGTTGCCAGAGGCGAGGTAACGGCCATCGGGGGAGAGGGCGATCGCAACGCTGGCGGCGGCCATTTCCCGCACGGCGGGGTCGGCGTACCAGTCGTCTCGTTGCCAGATTTTGATGCCCTGGTGCCCGCCAACAATCAGGTGGCTGCCCTGGGGATGCCAGGCTAAATCCAGGACTGAGGAATTGTCAAACTGCAGGGTGGTGGCGACGCCATCCGCCTCGGCATCCCAGACCTGGGCATAGCGACCCAGGCTAAAGGCGAGCTCGTTGCAGATGGGGTTCCAGGTGAGGCGGTCAAGCCAGGTTCTAGGGTTGGCGAGCCGGGTCGGGGGAGCGGTGGGTGAATGGGTATGGGGATCTAGGGGCCAGATGAGGAGCTGGCCAGATTGGCCCCCAGCGGCGAGGTAGCGCCCGTCGGCGGAGAAATCGAGGCAGTCGGTCGATTGACCGTTGGCTTCCTGGAGGGTGAGTTCTGCCTGAGATTCGGGATTGACCAGGACGATTTCTCCAGCAGCGGAGGCGATCGCCAAGGTTGAGGCGTTGGGAGACCAGGCGATCGCCGTCACGTAGTCATTGAGGGTGCCCTGCGATCGCCGCTCTAACAGGTTTTTAGTTAGACCAGGCACGCGCGAAAGTCCTCTCGCAGTTGGGCTTCGTTCAGGTTGCGCCCGATAAACACCAGCTCATTCTTGCGGGTTTCTTGGGGCTTCCAAGGTCGGTCGGGGCGACCGTCAAACAGCATGTGAACCCCCTGGAACACAAACCGCTGGTCTTCCCCGGCAATATTGAGGATGCCTTTGGTCCGAAAGATATCGGGTCCCTGGGTTTGCAGGAGTTCTCCCAGCCAGGCGTTGAGCTTTTCGCCATTCAGCTCTCCCTCCTCCACCAGAGCAATAGAGCCGACGGTTTCGTCGTGTTCATGGGCGTCTTCTCCGAGGAAGTCGGGGTCAACTTCCAGCGCCCGGTTCAGGTCAAAGGCGTTGACCCCCAGGATGGAATCCATCTCAACGGCAGCATCGCGGGTGCGGTACACCTTGGCCATGGCGTTCATGGAATGAATCCGGGCTTCTAGGGCTTCCAGGTCGGCCTCGCTCACCAGGTCCGTCTTATTCAGCAGAACCACATCGGCAAAGGCAATCTGCTCTTGGGCTTCGTCGGCCTCCCAGTGGTCGTGGATGTGTTTGGCATCGACGACGGTCACCACCGCATCCAGGTTGAGCTGCTCCTGCATGTCTTCATCCACAAAGAAGGTCTGGATGACGGGGGCGGGGTCGGCGAGTCCGGTGGTTTCAATCACCAGATGGTCGAACTTGTCGCGCCGCTTCATCAGGTTGCCGATGATGCGAATCAGGTCGCCCCGCACCGTGCAGCAGATGCAGCCATTGTTCATCTCGAAAATTTCTTCGTCGGCGTCAATCACCAGCTGGTTGTCGATGCCTACTTCCCCGAACTCGTTGACAATGATCGCGACCTTTTTGCCGTGCTCGTGGGTGAGGATGCGGTTCAGCAGGGTGGTCTTGCCAGCCCCTAAGTAGCCGGTCAGGACGGTCACTGGCACTGTGTCGATTGCGGTGTTGACCATGATGAATCACCAATAAGAATGATAATCGTTCCTATTTTAGAGCAAAACCCGAGTCAAGGTGAAACGACCTGCTCTGGGTTTGATCAGGTCAGTATCTCGGTGGCGGCAGAGGATTGCGATCGCAGGGCATAAGCGCTGTATGAGCGCGATAGAATGAGGCCGGGTGAAAAAGGGTTGGCAGGCCGCTGGCGAGCTGTTGTCTGTCGGGATAATATACGGGAATTTTCTTGCGATCGGGACAAATGGAATTTGAGTGGAATCCAGATAAAGCCACTATCAATTTGAGAAAGCACAATATCTCTTTCCATGAAGCAACAACCGTATTTAATGACCCGTTATCTGTGACATTTCCTGACCCTGATCATTCCATTGGAGAAGACCGCTACGTTATCATTGGAATGTCTAGATTAGGGCAATTATTGGTTGTCTCCCATACTGACCGCGAAAACCGCACTCGAATTATCAGTGCCCGAAGAGCTACTCGTCAAGAAAGGAGATTCTATGAAGAAGGAAGTTGATGAGCTAGAAGATGAACTACGTCCTGAATACGACTTCTCCAAAATGGCAGGAGGAGTCAGAGGCAAGTATGTTGACCGATATCGAGCTGGAACAAATTTGGCTCTGTTAGATCCCGATATTGCCAGAGCTTTCCCAACTGATGCATCTGTCAATGAGGCACTGCGATTGTTGCTCCAGGTCGCTCAGCGACAGCAACCTAACAACCCGGTTGAAGCGGACTGACTCAAGATCTTGGCGTTGAGACAAAGAATACTTGCAGCTGCTCAACCGGAACGTTAGAGGCTCTTTCTCGCTCCCGCCTACAGGGCTACTGAAGCTAAAAACGGTCTGATTGTCTCTGCTACGGCGTCCCCACACTCCTCTGCCTGGCCTAAGGTGCCGGGTAACCGGGTAGACTGCACCCCAGGAAGCGCCACCATCGCCTCCATCTCAGCCTTGGAAGCAGGAGGAGCCTGCTCCGCCACCACAACCATCACCGGACAAGCAAGCGACTCAATAGATTGCAAAAACGCCTCCCGACTGGCCACCGGGTCGAGCCCTCCCGTCACGAACGCGGCAGGCGCATAGCGGGCTCCGAGCTGCTGAGTGCTTTCGTGACGCTGCTGGATATAGTCCGGCGTTAGGCGCTGTTCATCCACAAACACGTGGCGACGATACATCCACTTGAGAAAGGCGGGTTGGGTATTGAGGCCGTAAAGCGCTTGACCTAGCAGAGGCGATCGCACCATTGCCTCAACCCCCGATCGCACCGCTGGCGGCACGCCCATGACGGCCAGTGGTCCTCGCCAGGTGGGCGCAACCAGCACGAGTTTAGAACAGGCTTTGGGCTTCTGAGCGGCTAAGTTCAGCGCGTAGCCTGCGGCATGGCCCGCCGCCACCACGGCGATTGGCGTCTCAAAAATTGCGGCCACAAAATCCTGCAAAAACTGGGTATATAGCGCGGGGCCATAATCCAGGGGTAGTCGATCGGACTCTCCAAAGCCGGGCCAGTCAAGGGCCGTGACTTGAAACTGAGGCATTAACCCCGCCGCCAAAGCCTTCAGTTCCGCCCGGTTCGACACCGTGCTGAAGGCCGGTAGCAGCAGCACTGGATCCCCCTCGCCCACCGTTTCGTAGGTCACCATCAGGGATTGGCCCTGCCACTGCCAGTCATAGGTTTGGGGGGCGCCGCCGAGCTGAGACTGATGGGATAGGGTGCGTTGGTCGGAGACCGGCCCCAAAGGGCGATCGCGCTCTACTGTTCTGGCCATACTGAATCCCTGTTTGCCGGTAGCGTTATCGGTTGCTTCTAACAGTGTCGTTCATTCCTTACTTCTGTAGCCAGGCGGCGACATCCTTCGCAAAGTAAGTCAAAATCACATCCGCGCCGGCTCGCTTGAGGCCGGTGAGAGTTTCCATCACCACCGCCTGCTCGTCAATCCACCCCTGCTGAGCCGCCGCCTTGATCATGGCGTATTCCCCGCTGACGTTATAGGCCGCCACGGGCAGCGTGGTGTGTTGCTTAATGCGCTGGATGATGTCCATGTAGGCCAGAGCTGGCTTCACCATCACGATGTCGGCCCCTTCGTCGATATCGAGGGCCACTTCCTTCAGGGCTTCCTTGGCATTGGCTGGGTCCATCTGGTATGTTTTCTTGTCGCCAAACTGGGGAGCTGAGTCTAGGGCATCGCGAAAGGGGCCGTAGTAGGCGGAGGCGTACTTGGCGGAGTAAGCCAAAATGCCCACGTTAATCCAGCCTTCGGCGTCTAGGGCGCGGCGGATCGCCCCCACTCGGCCATCCATCATGTCGGAAGGAGAGACAAAATCGGCTCCAGCTTCAGCGTGGCAGAGGGCCTGCTTCACCAGCACCGCCACGGTTTCGTCGTTGAGGATTTCGCCATTTTCCACAATGCCGTCGTGACCTGCGCTGCTGTAGGGGTCTAGGGCCACATCGGTGAACACGAGCAGGTTGGGGATGGCCTGCTTGATGGCCCGCACAGCCTGGGGCACCAGCCCTTCGGGGTTGTAGCTTTCGGTGCCGGCGTTGTCTTTGAGGTCAGGGGAAATCAGCGGGAAGAGGGCAATCCCAGGAATGCCGAGATCATAGGCGGCGGTGACCTCTTCTAGCAGCAGGTCCAGGGTGTAGCGGTAACACCCCGGCATGGAGGCGATCGCTTCCTTCTGGTTCGTCCCTTCCATGACAAAAACGGGATAGATCAGGTCGTTTACGGTGAGGTGATGCTCACGCACCATGCGCCGCAAGCCCGCTGTGCGCCGCAGTCGCCGGGGACGGTGGGACATGGCCGGGAGGGGCGATTTAGGGGCTTCGGCGGGGGCCTGGGTGACGGGGGCGATTTCGGTAGAAGTCAT
>JBCCAG010000364.1:0-4613 GCA_039814955.1 Cyanobacteria bacterium P01_A01_bin.135 | reverse complement strand
GCTAACGCGACATTTGTGCAGTACATCAACAACCGCAACGCCGAGGGGCGGCCTGCAACGGGCGAAGCCGGGGATTTGGGCCCTACCGACATCACCTTCATTGCGGCGGCGGATAGCCCCACGGGTGGGGCGCTAGTGACCGTGGCCAACGCCGTCAGCGGAACGACCTCGGTATACGGCATCTTCAATCCGATTGAACCCACCACGGAAATCTTAATTAACGAAATCCGCACTGACCAGCCAGGGGCCAATACCGACCACTACTTTGAGCTGCTGGGTAGCCCGGGAACGAGTTTGGACGACCTTACCTACCTAGTGATCGGGGATGGGCTGGTGGACACTGATGGGGACGGGATTGCCGACGCCAATGGCGGCAGCGGTGTGGTAGAAGCCGTGGTGGATTTGAGCGGTCAGGGTCTGGGGCAAGACGGCCTGTTTGTGGCAGCAGAGAGCACTTTCTCCCTAGGGCAGCCGGATCTGGTTACCCAGCTCAACTTTGAGAACAACGACAACGTTACCCATTTGCTGGTCCAGGGCTTTACGGGCAGCGTAGATACGGATCTAGACACCGACGACGATGGGGTGCTCGACGTCATCCCCTGGACAACGCTGTTTGACTCGGTGGCGATTCTGCAGTCGACCACTCGGGGGGAGCTAGTCTACAGCGAGACCACCGTGGGGCCGGACGTTTTCCTAGCGCCAGGCTATGTCTTCAGGACCCCCATACCGGATCCGGGGGAAGACCCCGGTGAACCTGTGGGGGAGGTGCCGGTGCCCGGCGAGCCTGATGTGCCCGAAGCCCCCGGTGGGGAGCCGCCGGTTGAGGAGAGCCCAGATGAGGTGCCAGATGAAGCGCCAGACGATGGCCCAGCGCCCGGCGAATTTCAAATTGGCCCCACTAGCGTAGTCGCAGGGGCGGATACGCCGGGCCGCCCCAACGACCAGGTGCTGGCGCTGACCCCCATCTATGAGATTCAAGGGGCGGGCCACACCTCTCCTCTGGTCAATCAGCTGGTGCTGACGACGGGCATTGTCACCGCACTGGGGCGCAACGGCTTTTACCTGCAGTCAGCGTTTGGGGACAACGACGTTGCCACCTCAGATGCCCTATTTGTGTTTACCGATCGCTTGCCTAACGTACTGATTGGCGATCGCGTCAACGTACAGGGCACCGTGGCCGAACCGATTCCCGGCGGCCAAGCTTCAGGCAACCTGCCCATCACCCGATTGACTGACCCGATCATCTTTCGCCTGTCGGGTGGCAATTCCCTGCCCGCGGCGGTGGTCCTTGGGCCCGGAGGGCGCAGCCTGCCGACGGAGGTAATCGACGATGATCAGCCTACGGCCTACAACCTACTGACTGGGGATGCTGTCTACGAACCTGAGACCGACGGCATCGACTTCTACGAGAGCTTAGAGGGGATGCGGGTAACGGTGCCGACCCCGGTGGTGGTGGGGCCCACCAATCGCTTTGGCGAAATCTATACCTACGCGGGGGGCAGCACCCCCACCGGGCTGAGCGATCGCGGCACGCTCAACATCAGCCCTGGGGACTTTAACCCAGAGCGCATCCAAATTGACCCGGACCCGACCATCAGCCCCACGGGCGCGCCAGCGGCAGATGTGGGCGACACCCTCAGCGATGTGACGGGGGTAGTGAGCTACCGGTTTGGCAACTATGAGGTGATTCCCACGGAGGCATTCACCGTCACGGACGGGACTCTAGCGGCGGAAACGAGCCCCCTGACGCCGACGGCGAATCAGCTCACCATCGCCAGCTACAACGTCTTTAACCTAGACCCGGTGGTGGAAGGGCAGACCTTGGTGTCAGGCCAGGATGCGGACAACGTTGACGACGACCTGGGCAGTGGGCGCTTTGCGGCGATCGCTAACGACATCGTTACCAACCTCAACGCCCCCGACATCATTGGCCTGCAAGAGGTGCAGGACAACGACGGGGCCCAAATTACAGGGGTACGCAACGCTAACCGTACCCTGCGGGCCTTGAGCGATGCGATCGCCGCAGCGGGGGGACCCATCTACCGGTTCGTCGACACGCCGGGTATTGTGCCGGCCTCTAGGCAGGGGGGCACGGTGACCCGGCCCACCGGGGGGCAGCCGGGGGGCAATATCCGCGTGGGCTTCCTGTACAACCCCAGGCGGGTTTCCCTCGTGGAAGACTCTGTGGTCCCCCTCACTAACCCCACCGACCAGGCCACTAACCCAGACAATCCTTTCTTTGGCAGCCGGATTCCCCTCTCCGCCACCTTTGAATTTAACCAGCAGCCAGTGACCGTGGTGAATAGTCACTTCTCCTCTAAGGGGGGGAGCCAGCCGCTGTTTGGTCAGGCGCAGCCCGCCACCGACCTGCAGAGTGACGAAGCGGCGGGGGTAAACGGGGGGCTAGACGAACGCATCGCTCAGGCGGAAGCGGTGCAGGCCTACGTCGGCGGGCTGCTGGCCGACAATCCCGATGCCAACGTGGTAGCGCTAGGGGACTTCAATGAGTTTGAGTTTCTGCCGCCCCTAGAAATCTTGGAGCAAGATCTGACCAATTTGACCAATACTCTGCCGGAAGACGAGCGCTATAGCTTTATCTTTGAGGGGAACTCCCAATCGCTGGACCACATTTTGGTGAGCGATAGTCTGAGTGGGGCGGCGGAGTTCGACGTCGTCCACCTCAACAGTGAGTTTGCCACCACTCCCCAGCGGGCCAGCGACCACGACCCGCTGCTGGCCCGGTTGACGATCGCCCCGCCAGCCTTGCCTGAGGTGGCGCCCGCCGTGCCAGATCCCCTGGCGGAGCTGCCCGGTACACCCTTGGGAACTGGCCCGGCGGTGACCTCCCCGGCGGCCACTGACCTCCCCCCTACCCTCCCCCCCCCTGACGCAATCAGCCCTCCGGCAGAGGCGCTGCTATTTTAGGGCTACCCCGCAATCCGATATAATCGCCTCGCTAGCGCGATCGCGCACCGTACAGGCGGGTTTAGCAGTAGCGTGTCATTATCCCGAAGACGGTACTGCTAAACCCGCCCCGACCCTTCCTTTCCCCATGACCCACGCCACCGACACCACCACCCTGGCCCGCTGGATGGCCGCCGACTTTACCAACCAGGCCCAAGCGTTTGAAAATCCCCCCATGTTTGCCCACATCCGGGTCTGCATGCGCCCCCTCCCTCCCAGCCTCCTCTCCGGCCTCGGCTTCTACGTTGAGCAGTCCTACGAATACGCCATCAACCGTCCCTACCGGGCCCGGGGGCTGAAGCTGATTGAGGCGGGGGATCACATTGAAATTGAAAACTACCTGATTGATGAGGGGGAAGCCTTTTACGGGGCCTCCCGCGATCGCCAGCAGCTTGAGCAGATGCGGCCCGACCAGTTCAAGAAAATGCCGGGGTGCAATATGCTGGTGCAGTGGACGGGCCACAGCTTTAAAGGGGAGGTGCAGCCTGGCAAGGCCTGCTTCGTCAACCGAAACGGCCGTAACACATACCTCGATAGCACCTTTGAGATTGACGATAAAACCTTTGTTAGCTTAGATAGAGGGCGAGACCCTGATACCGACGAGCGCGTGTGGGGGTCGGTTGCCGGGGCGTTTGAGTTTGTTCGTTGTCAGAGCTTTGCCGACGAGGTCGTTGTTTAACCAAAATGGAGCTATTCTGGCTACCGTCATCGCTTCTGCCGCTGCCGTTGACTTTAGGGGCGGCGCTGCTGCTGTCTTTTGTTTCCAATCGAGATAAGCAGGTCAAGGCTGCCCCCCCGCGGCCTAGCGCAAATGTTGCCCCTCCGCCCGCGTCAGCACCCTTGTCTGAAAGGGAGCGAGACCCGGCGCCCGCCGAAATTCAGATGCCCGCTCCCTTAAGGCAAACCCCGCAATTAAGGCAAACCCCGCAATCGGCCCGCTGGCGCTCTATATCGTTCACAATTGAGAGCGATCGCCGCCATTAGTGCCTAGCGGTTCATATTGCGCTTCAGCCGCTCGAGATCCTCTTCGGTCTCCCAGTCCTGGAAGGACTGCTCCAGAGGGTCAAACTGGCTGCTAGCAGTATTGCCGAAGGAATAGCTCGCCGGCTCCGACCAGCCTGCTGTTTGGGCGGCTGTCTGGGCGGCTGTCGTGCGGGCCGCTGCCGCCTGCTTCAGCTTCTCCTGCAGCTCCTGTCGCCGCTTTTGAGTCCGCTGCGCTAGATCTTTCGACTGCTCAATGCGGGCTTGAATCCCCTTCATTTGGCCCCATAGCTGGTTGCCCTGGCGCAGCAGCGACGCTTCGCGGGCTTCTGCCGCCGTCGCCAGGTCAGTGCGGCCAGCAGCTTTCGCTTTTTCTACCCGGGCGTGCCAGCGCTGCACCTCCTGGGCCGTGGATAAGATCTCCTGCTGCAGCTGCTTTTCCCGGGCCCGAAACTCAGTGATTAGGCGCAGGGTTTCGGCCTCCTGTTCCCGCAGCTGCTCGTCGAGGGCCTGCAGCTCTAGGTGGGGATGGTTGCGCAGAAACTCCTCCAGTCGGGTTTCGAGAAAGCGGCTGAAATCGTCAAATAGACCCATGTTTAGATGCTTTGGCCGATGTAGATAGAGCGGACGTCGCCGTTGCGGCGAATTACCGCCTCGTCTTGAGAAAT
>JBCCAG010000059.1:0-11401 GCA_039814955.1 Cyanobacteria bacterium P01_A01_bin.135 | reverse complement strand
GCGATCGCCACCGTTAAGGTTGCCCGGCTCACGTCCACCCACACAGCGAAGACGCCCCATGAACTCCACCGTCAGCATTCTGGCCGAAATTCCCGAAGAGCTTCACGAGTCTCTCAAGAGCTATTTGGACTATCACCCCACCTGGGACCAAGACCGCGTGTTCTCTGCTGCACTGTCTCTTTTCCTGCTGCAAAACGGCACCACCATGGTAGAGAACTCCAAGCACTACCGTCCTACGGCCCGCGTCTACCTAGATGCTCTGTTTAAGCACCCTGCCTAAGCCATTGGGATAGCATAGAGTCGTCGCTCCAACAGAAAAGGGGCGACGCTCTAGCCAGCGTTAATCTTCTGTTGGAGTGCTGTCCCGTTGGTGCAACAGACCTCGTACGATGTCCTGATTCGAGCCGCTCGGCGTGATGATATTGGGCCCCTGTCGGTACTGCTCACCGACAGCTTTCACCCTCCGGGCGGGGCAATGGAGATCCTCCGGCCCCTACTACAGCTCGGTATTCGCGAGGATTTGCGCTACCGGCTCCAAAAGTCAGCAAGTCAATATGCCTGTCTCGTCGCGGTCCACCGGTCCCAATTAGCGAGCAGCCATCCCGGAATCAACGACGACCCTAGCGAACCGCTACCCTCCGCACCGCTACCGGTAGTCGGGACCCTAGAGCTCTCGGTGCGCAGGCCTTGGTGGACGGGCGATCGCTATATCTATATTTCTAATGTGGCCGTAGACCGCCGCTTCCGCCGCCGGGGCATCGCCCAACGGCTGCTGCAGGCCAGCGAGGGGATTGGC
The DNA here is from genome assembly GCA_039814955.1 of Cyanobacteria bacterium P01_A01_bin.135. Classification (GTDB taxonomy): domain Bacteria; phylum Cyanobacteriota; class Cyanobacteriia; order CAKZMO01; family CAKZMO01; genus JBCCAG01. Next base: position 10,605 of record JBCCAG010000059.1, on the reverse strand, counting down.
CGAAGCTGGGGCCTATCTCAGCTCCAGCTCCATGTGATGGCCGACAATGCCCCTGCCCGGCAGCTCTATGGCCGGGCGGGCTATACTGTGCAAAATGACGAGCCTCGCTTTGAGGCGCTCTTTCAGCGCTCTAGGCGAATTTCACTGCGCAAGAATATTGCGTAACATAGTCGAGAAGGCTCTTGACTACAAGCTTTTGACCGAAAGCACCGTTGGCCGAAAGTACTGTTGACCACAAGTGCTTTGAGTTAGACACAGCGCAGGGACCGCATCATTCAGCGTTGATTGACCATCACCTTGACCCATGCGCCAGCCAAAATCGGACCCGCCCAGCGGCCCCTCCCCCTCACAGCCAACCTCCGCTAGTCAAGAGGCGAATCTTGGCACGGGCGAGACTCCCACCAAAAACCACAGTAGTGGCACGAGGCTACAGCTCTCAACCCGGCTAACCTCCCTCAGCCGCTGGTTTGACGAAGGCAGTCGGTTTTTGCTCAAAGACGACAGTCACATCGGCCCCGTCCGGCTTGGGTACCTCTTGGCGCTACTGGGGGCGACGGCTGCCGCCAGTTTAGCCTTGGGTAACCCATGGCTTATCCAGTTTTTTGAGCGCCAGGCCCAGTCCCTCCTATTCCAGGTGCGGGGTCAAGTCAAGCCGCCCGAGGACATCATCATTGTCACTATCGATGAATCATCCCTGGAGCAAGGCTCATTTTACAGCGCTGACCCCGACCGCTACAGCGCCCTTGAGCCGTTAGTGAGCTGGCCCTGGCAGCGCCGGGTCTACGCCGATGTGATTGAGAAGATGATGGCGGCCGGGGCCAAGGCCGTTGCCATCGACTTGATTTTTGATTTGCCCAGCCCCTGGGGAGAGGCGGACGATGCCGCCCTGCAGCGAGCCCTGGAAACCTACAGCGATCGCGTGATTATCGCATCGAGCTACGAAGAAACTATCCTCGATGACCAGATCGGAATCACCCAGCTAATCGAGCCCTTGCCGCAGTTTCGCATGGATGATACCCCCGAAGGGACGATCAACTTTCCCCTAGAGCCCGATGGCCGTATCCACCGGCTATCAGAGGCCTTTCCAATTTTGCTAGCCGAGGGCAACCCCGACCAGCGCGAGTACTTTCGCCAGCTCGCCCGGACCGTGCCATCCTTTGACCGGGCCACCCTGAGCGCAGCTGGGGCATCGCCCCCTGAAACCTGGTTTGATATCGACACCGTCACGGCAAAAAACATTCACTTTTACGGTCCGGAAAAAACCTTTCCCAAAGTTCCGTTCTGGACCTTGATCGACCCTGAAACCTGGCAAAATCACCGCAGAGACGAACTGTTTAAAGGCAAGATCGTCTTGATTGGGCCAACCGCCACCCTGTTTCAAGACTTCCACAATACGCCCTTTGGCCGCATGTCAGGAGTCGAGGTGCATGCCAACGCGATCGCTAGCTTGCTGGAGCTGCGATCGCCTGTTAACCTAACCAACCCCTACGCGAGGGGGGGCATTGTTTTTATCGTCGTCGCCCTAGCGGGAACGGGAATCTGCCGCTTTAAGACGCCAACGCGCCGCGCCGGGGCCACCGCTATTGCAATGCTAATCTGGGGCAGCATCGGCTTTGGCCTGTTTGTGGGGGCTCAGGTGATTATGCCAATTGCCACGCCCATTGGAGCGATCGCAACCTGCGGCTCCCTCTATGTTCTGATTAGCCTCATTCGAGAAAACTTTAACAAAGTCCAGCTCCACAGTATCCTCAAGCAGTACGCCAGCTCCCCCATCGTTAAGGAAATCATCAACCAGCAAGACAGCCTGCGCAATCTCCTGATAGAGCGGGAAGAAGAAGTCTTGGGCCGCACCTTGATGGGCCGCTATCAACTCGTCGAAGTCCTGGGCGCAGGCGGCTTCGGCGAAACCTACATTGCCCTCGATGTTCTGCGCCCGGGCAATCCGCAGTGCGTTGTCAAGCAGCTACGACCTGCCACCGATGACCCCAAGCTGTTTGCGCTGTCCCAACGACTCTTCACCCGAGAAGCCGAGACCTTAGAACGGCTAGGGCGCCATAGCCAAATTCCCCAACTGCTGGCCTCTTTTGAAGACGCTGGCGAGTTTTACTTAGTCCAAGAGTTCATTAACGGGCACCCGCTTCGGCAAGAGCTCCCGCCCGGTAAGCCGCTTTTAGAGGTAAAAGTGGTTGAGATTTTGAGAGACCTTCTGGAAATTCTAGAGTTCATCCATTACCGCGGAGTTATCCACCGAGATATCAAGCCTAGCAACATTATTCGACGCCATACCGATCAACGGCTAGTGCTCATTGACTTTGGCGCTGTAAAAGAAATTCATGCCCAGCTGGCGGACGACTTAGAGCAGCCCAACACAGTAGGGATTGGGACTAGGGGGTACATGCCGAACGAGCAGTACGCTGGTAGCCCGCGCTTCAGCAGTGATATCTACGCAGTCGGAATGATTGGTATCCAGGCGGCAACGGGATATTCTCCAGAAAAGCTCACTGAAGACCCTGCAACGGGGGAGCTCGTTTGGCAGGATAAGGCTGACATTAGCCCAGAGCTGCAGGCCATCTTGGTGAAGATGACGCGCTACGACTTTCGAAAGCGATATCAGTCTGCCAGCGAAGCCATGCAGCATCTATATGGGCTGCTGAAGCGCCACGCGATGACCGTTGTCGGTATGGAAGAGGGGGTAGAGGGCCAGGCAGAGGCGGCAGGGCAAGAGGATTGGGATGAGTCGGACTCTATCGTAGAAGCGATGACTTTACCCTGGCAGTCGTCGCCAGACACGGAGTAGCCCCTAAAGCCGAGGCCGAGGGCTACCTAATTGCCGGCTGCAGAACAATAGGTAGCAGCGCCCCGCTACCTGTACCGAGAGTTTGAAAACGCTACAGACTGCGCTTAGCCATGAATAAGCGATGCCGTCAGGAGGTTCGCCCCCATCAGAGGGCGAATCCCAACACCGGTTACTTGTGGCCAGCGGCTTACTGGTTCTGGTTGAACTGCTCGTTGAAAGGGTTACTGTTCTCCTCGGGCGCCTCGGGCACCACATCCAGATCTGGATTAGCGTCAGGGTTCTGGGGACCCATCATTTCATTAAACTGCTCGTCGAAGGGATTGCTGTCTTCAATGAAAGGCGTCTCGTCGAGAACGTCATCTGTGCCAGGATCAATCACATCAGGGAGGTCAGGCGTATCAACTGAGGGCTCTGGTACAGATGGGTCGGGGGGAACTTCGGGGCCATCGGGTTCCTGGGGGCCATCCGGTTCTTGGGGGCCATCCGGTTCATTGGGCTCTGTTGGTCCCGGCGGCGTGATGGGAGGCTCTACAGGTGTTGTAGGGTTAGTGGGATTGGTGGGGTTGGTAGGATTAGTGGGATTGGTGGGGTTAGTGGGGTTGGTAGGATTAGTGGGATTGGTGGGGTTAGTGGGATTGGTGGGATTGGTGGGATTGGTAGGATTAGTAGGTCTCGGCGGAGTGGTAGGCCTCGGCGGCGTAACAGGCCTTGTCGGTTCAGATACGTCTGGCTCTCCAGAATCTCGAATGTCGACTGTGGCTTCGCCGTCCCTGAGGACAGAATTCACGGTTTCTGCTGGTGAATTTAGCGTCGGCTCAATAGGCCCAGTGGCCGCGCCGCCAGACGCAAATCCAGGGGTAACCAGGACTGCGTTGCCAACGTCAGCAGGAAAAGGGCTTCTATTGGCAAGCCCTGCTTGAATTTCTTCAATCACCCGTGCGTCGATACCGCTCTCTTCTGATGAGAGTTCTGAGTCACCTAACCCAGTGGCCAGAGGACTTGTTTCGTAGAATGTCTCAAGGTCAATATCATAGACAGCGATGTTGTCGTCGACAACCGTTGCCATTTGCCCAGCTTTGAGGGTAACCTGCTGCTCGGCGCCGCTTTGGCTGTCGGCGCTGCAAACCTCTACCGTGCCGTCACTGCATACGGTGATGGCGCTGTCAGTGAGGGCCCCAACCAGGGTCACACCGCCGGTTGGATCAGCCGCATCTGCCTCATAGCGGACGAAAAGCGCCGAACCCCGAATCCCTGCAGTGGCATTGGGTGTGCGGATGCGGGTACCGCCTTGCCCGGGTGGAATCAGCAGCAGCATTGTGCCATTGTCTAGCCGAAACGTTCGAGTGTTGGCAGCAAAGCGAAACAGTACGCTCTCACCCACACGGGCTAGAGAACCGTCATTGAACTGAACTTCCGCAAAGGACTGGCGCGCGGTGGATAGGGCGTCACCAGGGGTCATAGCATCGGACACCGCAGCCCGGCGCGGCGATCGCCCTTGGGGAATCAAATTGACGTCGTTGCGAAGTAGCCGAATGACAGCCCTAGTCAGGGGGGCAGCCTCTACCGACAGTGGAGCGGCGAGACTAATACCAAAACAGAGGAGTAACGTTAGGCTGAGTTTGCGGATCATGATTCAGATGGGCCTTGGGCAAACGGTGGTTGTCGGGATTAATGGAGTTAATGGGGGTTAATCTGGCGTTTTGGCCGTAGTGGCTGTCGGAGAGCAAGTGGCGGCGAAGCATTGTTGTCGGAAGACCCTTGCGAGAAAATATCGCCATGGGGGAAATCTATGGCTCCTTCATAGGGAGGCAGGCCTTGAAGAAGTTTCGTCTACCATAGGCCAACCTACGCCAATTAAGGAATTTCCAGCTATATTGTGTAGCGAGCCGAGCACAACTCTGAATCTTTTGGGGTTTTTAGGGCAGGATTTGATTAACCGATGTTTCAACTAGCGCCTGTACAGCTGGCTCAAGAGTTAGCTCAAGCGGCGCATTTGAGCAGTATGAAGCTATGTAAACGGTATTATCTGTTAGAGCAAGCTTCTAAGCGGCTAGCGACATCTCTATCATCATCTTAAATTTATCCAAAACAAGCTTATTTGCTGATCAGACTCAAATAACTTCACCTAGCCTTAGCAAAGCATAAAAAATAATTTGTGGCACCTTGACGTAGACCGTTTTTTGCGCTGCGTTAAATAAACTTAAGCTAAAAGCTAGCTGATAGGTCCTTGCTCTCTGCTCAGGAACCGCATCGCCCAAAAGAGGTATCTGTCCCATCTGTAACCGATATTTATGACCGATATTAAAGTGGCGATGCCCTAGTCCCGACTTGCTGTGATTATGGTTGAGAAAACTGCTAGCTAAATTGGTTAAGATGCGGAAAGCTTATTTCTCATGCTTTGCTTGAAGACTAATCCTGATGATGTATCGTCATGACCCACGCCGGCTGCGCATCTTACTGATAGCGAGCTGTGTAGCCTGCTTCCTCCCTGTCATCAAGCCTCTCTATGCCTATGCCACCCCCCTAAGCTCCGCTACAGAGGGCAGTGGGCGAAAGCGCGATGAGCAGTCGCCGCTGACTGTGGTTCAGGTAATGGCTCAGGAGGCAGACAGGCCAAAATCAGCCGAGGGCGACAAATCAGAAGAGCAGGATAACGATGACCCAGAGGAACGAGATGGGCTAGAAGAGCAAAGCGGGCTAGAAGATGGGGATGAACGAGAAGAACAGGAAGACGCGATCGCAGATGGGGATCCCGATCTAGGGATATTGCGGGCCTACCCCAACACAGAGCCCGACCCAGACTTAGGGATTCTTCGCGCTCTACCACAGCAGCCTGAGCCACCACAGCGCCCGGTTGTCTACTTTACAGCCGGCTCTAGCGTCTTTTACAGCGACAATGTCTTCTCCAGCACCGACCCGCAAGAAGACGGTATTTTTCGAGCCGGACTAGGGCTAAGGGCAGTGCCTGCCCTAGGGTCAAGGACCTTTGCCGTCTTCGCCGCCAACGGCAACATCACGCGCTACGTCGAAGAAAGCAGCGTCAACTATGATGAGCTAGAGCTGAGCGCCTCCCTGTTTCGGCAAATCACCCGCCGCGCCTATATAGATGTCGGCTGGCGCAATGAGCAGCTGTTTCGTGAAAGTGGCGATCGCTTCTTGTCAGACCATCAGCTCCAGCTCAGCATCGGGAGGCGGGACCAGCTCGGTCCCTTGCAGGTTGATTCTAGCTATCAGCTGCGCCGTAGCTTTGCCGATCCCGAGGACCGTAGTCGTCTGTTAAACCGGCTGCGGCTTTCCGCGCGCTATCCTCTCAACCAAGATCTGGACTTGGGTCTGTCCTATCAGCTTGGGCTGACCAGCTTCACCCAGAGCAGCCGTGACGACCACTACCAGCAAATTCTAGGACAATTGAGCTACCAGCCCAACCGGCAAACAAGCATTTCGCTATTTGGGGGAGGCCGGTTTGGTGGGTCTGATGAAGACGATCTTGATTTTGACAGCGCGCTATTTGGCGTTAGCGTGGGCGTCAATCTCCCTCTTTTCTAAAGCTTATTTAAAGCGATCGCCGCCTGCTTCATCAAAAAATTTTTGTATCCCACTTGAAAAATCCGGGACTCTCTGAGTCGCTGCGCAAATTTATATAGCGAGGACACAACTCGGCTTGTGTAACGATAGCTAAAGGTGCGTTTTCCCCATCGTTGGAACCTCTGCGTCCTTGAGGACGTCAATAAGGGTGGGTTGTTTACTAATGGGCTAGCTGACTGCGCTGTTTGAAGCTCAAACCGCTTTTCTTAAGTGACGCAGGGTTTTAAAGGTAGCGCGGGCCCTGACAATGCGCTGACAAATGCCGGCCTACTAAGTGGGGGCGAGTCATTCAGGGCGAATCCTCTAGTCAGAATGCTGTTGAAAGCGGCTAACAGAGCCCGTAGCCCCTTGGCTACCAATGTTTCAGCTCGCTGGTATTCGGCAGCAGGACTGAGAAACGTTATAACTCAGTAAATAATCCGGGCGGTAACTTTAATTTCTGGTGAACCTTGGCCATCGGCTATCCCAACCAATCAAGTTTGTCGCTAGGGTAGGAATGAGTTACCGGGTGCGTTTGCTGAAACCTCGAAATATGCCAACAGGCTAGAAATTGAAACTTAATTTCTAGCAATCAAAAAGAACCTTCCACCGTTGCAGAGCAACAGGACTTGGTGGATATGACCTTTAAGAAACTAACATCAGCAATAATGCAGACCCAGTGGCTCAAAGCAACTGTCGTTTTGCTAGGTGCAGCGGCGGGATGCGGCTATTCGCTCCAGGCAGAGGCAATTGAATTCAACTTTGGCTTTGCTGAAGGCACCTCAGAGGATGTCGTCAACGCCTTCAACGAAGCTGGGGACCTTTGGTCATCAGTTCTAACTGACGATATAACCGTCAACTTAGACGTGGAGTTTGGAGCTCTCAATACACCAAGCCTAGGGCGGTTTACCCCTACAAGAGTCAATGTAGACTACGGGGATTTGGTGAGCGCCTTAGAGGCGGACGCCACCTCCACTAACGACTCAACCGCAGTTCAAAACCTCCCCCACACCTCAGATTTTGACCTCCTGCTCGATCCAGAACTATCGCTACTGATCAATGGGACCCAGAACAATCCCAACGGAGCGGGCAGCCTGACCCCCTACCTAGATGCGGACGGCGACTGCAACAATAGCTCTGTTCGCATAACACAAGCCAATGCCAAGGCCCTGGGTTTACCCACTGGCGGAACCCAAAACTGCGCCCCTTCATCCTTTAATGCCTCATCAACGACTAGCGATGGAACCCTACAGCTCAATAGCCTCTTCCCCTGGGACTTCGACCGCAGCGATGGAGTCGACGAAAATGCGTTCGACTTTGTTGGCGTTGCGGCTCAAGGCATCGGAACAGCGCTGGGGTTTGTCAGCGGCGTCGATGTCCTCGACTTTAACGCTCCGCTAATTCTCGACCAGCAGGAGTTCTTCTTCAACGACAGCCAGTTTCCGTACGTCAGCACGATTGACCTGTTTCGATTCTCGGATGATAGCGTCGAAGCTGCTGAGCTCACCCAATCCTCTAGCGTTATCGATTGGACGACGGGCCGCCTTGTGGACGGTCAGGAAGTTGACAAGTATTTTTCGATTGATGGTGGTCAAACCAAGATTGCCAGCTTCTCTACCGGCGTCATGACTGGGGATGGACAGCGGGCTAGCAGCTGGAAAGCCGATGAGCTAGGTGGCGAGACAATTGGTATCTTGGAGCCGACGCCAGCGCTCGGCCAGCAGCTTGATATTTCTACAACCGATCTCCTGTTATTTGACGTGATCGGCTACGACGTCGTCACCGAGCCACCGGCGAAGGGAAGTGGCGGCAGTACAGGGAATGGGAGCGGTAACGGCAGCGGCGGTCTGCCTGAAGAGCCGGTTCCGGTACCCGAACCGACGTCGGGCTTGCTAGTGGGCCTCGGCTTCGCGATCGCCCTCAAGTACCGTAAAAAACAGAAATAGCTTCGCTTCGCAAGCGCCCACAGATGAAGCTTGCGTTGCCCTCAGGGCTATTGTCGCTAAAGCGATCGCTGCGCGTTTGCGAAGCATAGTCTCTGCCTAAAAAGCTACGGGTGGGGTCAAATCAGAGCCTGCGCTGCCATAAACGCCCAATTACGTCTAATCTTTACGCGGACTTTAACAACTCCTTGTCATTAGAAGGACGATTAGGCTTATCGCGTGCCTTAGAATAGAGCCAATAGGGATTCCTGAGTCACTACCTGTAGTCATGTGTGTTGGCGATTGTTATTCGCCCGAAAGCCTAGAACACACAGCTTCGTACCACGCACTACCGCCAAAAGCTCGGCTAGGCTTTGCTTTGGTGCTATTAGCTCTACCTTTCCTCGCCACGTCAGCCCCTCATACTTAGCCTCTTATCCCGCAGCGGCATACGGCTAACGGCAGACACAGCCTGTGTTCAATCAGCTTAAATCGTAGTTTTATTGCTTCGACGCTATGACTCAAGCGGTCAAACCAACTCATCAGATGCAGCCAGTACGCGATTGTCGTGAAGGTCCGACTGACACTTCCTCAGCCCAAGGTAATGTGCACACCGTCGAACACCCGGATTCATCTAGCATTCTCTCTGAACTCAAGGCCGGCCGGCTCCTTATGATCGATAGCCGCCGTCGAAGCGGACTCCTACTCTTCAAAGCCTATCACTCAGAATTTGCAGGGCCAGGTGCCGCCATCGGTGGCTACTTTGACCACGACTGTGAAGATGTCTTGCCCGTGGGAGACCTCTCCGTTGTGGAGCCGTCGTCCCACGAGGAGCGCCAAAAGTGCTATATGATTCGTAGGCAGTGGATTCGCCTAACCCACCAGTTCACTGACTGCGACGTTGCCTTGGATAGGGCAAAGAAGATCCTCAACCAGTTCGAAGGATACTTCGACCGGGAGACGATCGCCCGCATCCCTGACGATGCTTTTGCCATGATGGTGGGGGTACTTCCCCACACCGTTCGCTTAGCCCGACGCCCAGTTCGGCGGCTCAACATCCGCCCTCCCGGACAATAGAGATTGCCGACCCTCCTTCTAGCTAGGTGCTCAGGCAATGGTTAGCTGAAGCTGCTTCCAGATATCTCGCAAAGCATGGGTGAGGCTGTGGTCGTCGTCAACTAAATCTAGGGTGACCCAAGCCCGCCCTTGCTGATACCGCTGGCTAGCTGACGGCGGTATTACTGCATCACGCTCACCGTGAACAATGTGCGTCGGCAGCGATCGCTTCAGACAACTGTCAGAATACTGCATTAAGTCTGTCACAAACTGGTAGCCTAGCGGCACCTCCTGCCCATAGGCGTGGTGGTAAACCGGCAGCTGACCCTCCTGCTGCCAGCGGCTGTACTGCCCTCCTAGGTGAGCCTGCAGATGTACGAGAAATTCAAAAGCGGGCGCTAATAGGACGAGCCGCTCTACCTGCAGACAGCTTTCAGCGACCCAGGCCGCCGTCAAGCCGCCAAAACTGGAGCCGATTAGCGTCACCGGCTGAGCTGGCGCTGCAATCAACTGAGTGACCTGGTCAATCTGACGGGTGATTGTTAAATCGTAAAACCCACCTCGATTCAGATCAGGGATGTCGAGCTGCCGGCCCCGCAGGGCCAACTGCTGCTGCAGGTACTGCGCCTTGTAGGAACCCGGGCCAGACGCAAAGCCATGCAGGTAGACCAGACGAGACATTGCACCAAGCCGCTAGCGATTGAAGCAGATGATTTCGACGTCGATATTCACAGCGGCTATCAGGTCTGGGATAGAGGCCGCTGAGCTGGCAGAGACTGGGGAATGTTCACAAAGTCCGGCGTATGCACATAGGGCTGATGGAGACAGATCATCTGCGCTAGAAACTTTTTCAACTGGGTTCTGGAAACGATGCTGTCGATGAAACCGTGGTTCAACAGGTACTCCGACGTTTGAAAATCCTCCGGCAGCTTCTCCCGCAGGGTCTGCTCTACCACCCGCCGCCCCGCAAATCCAATGGTGGCGTTGGGCTCCGCCACGATCACGTCCCCCAGCATGGCAAAGCTGGCGGTTACACCCCCGGTAGTAGGATGGGTAAGCACGGGGACGTAAAGCAGACGAGCCTCTCGATGTTGCTCCAAAGCCCCGGAAATTTTGGCCATTTGAGAGAGGCTGAGCATCCCCTCCTGCATGCGGGCTCCCCCAGAGGCACAGATAACAATCACCGGCAGGCGCTCTTCGGTGGCCCGCTCAATCAGCCGGGTGAGCTTTTCCCCCACCACAGAGCCCATGCTGCCTCCCATGAAG
>JBCCAG010000614.1:0-3026 GCA_039814955.1 Cyanobacteria bacterium P01_A01_bin.135 | reverse complement strand
GCCGCCGCCGCTCCAGTGGTGCATCAAAGAAATCTAGGCAGGTCAAGGTGCCGGTGACGGCAATGCTCCCCACGCTGGTCACCAGGGGCCCGAACCCCGGCACCAGCCCCACCGCCAGCAGGGGCAGACCTAGACCTAGGGCGATCGCCAGCTTCTTCAGCTCAAATACAATAGCCCGCCAGATATCTCGCGGCAGCCCTACCTCAATCACCACCGCTTGCCCTGTTTTCAGGATCTCCAGCTCTTCAGATAGCTTTCCGTACCAGGGGGAGCCCAGCAGCACCCCAAACTGCAGCAGCACAAACCCGGTGACCAGCAGCAGCACTAGGGTGAGGGCAACTCGCAGCAGCCACAGCAGCAGCATCCCCAAGCCATTGGGGATGACCCGCAGCCAGCTCAAAGCCCCCCCCAGCCCATCTCCTAGCCACCGTGCTCCGGCGGCGATCGCCGCTAGCAGCCGCTGCCAAAACTCGGTGAGGGCAGGGAAGTCAAGGGAGGGTAGGGAGATCTTGGGCCAGATAATATTCGGCCAAGCGATGTCGGGCAAGGGAATATTGAAGCTTAGATCTGGCCAATGTAGCCAACCCCACAGCCCGGACCAAAGCTGTCCTAAGCGCATCTCCCAAGCCAGCACCCAAGCCTGGGCATGAAGCTCAAACTGGCTTTGGGCGGCGGCATCCTGCAATGTGCCGGCCCAAGCCGCCGCCTGAAGAATTACGCTGTCAATCAGCCGTAGCCCTAGGAAGAGCAGCCCGGCATACAGAGTCGCGCCAACGATGAGGTTGAGCAAGATGGGAAAGATGACGTAGCGCCGCAGGTGGGGCTGGGTAGAAAACAGACGCAATGCCCGTAGAGGGTAGGTGGCCCCAGCGATAACGCTGCCGGGGCCACGGCGAATGGGTTTAGGCGAGGGGGGTGTAATGGGTGATGGGTTGGTCATAGGTGACGAGGCGTGCTGGCGTGCGTTACATCCGCAGAAGACGCATTGTGCTGTGTCTTTACAATTACGATGACGACAATATAATGACGGGTCAGACCTGATGCCATGGTAGTCTCGCGAACCGGGTCTAGGATGGTAATGCCACCTTCCTACCAATCTTCCCATCCGTGAGTCGTATGCAGGCCCCGCTGGTGCAGAGTCCGTTCAAACAGCAGCGTAGGTAGGGCCTGCTCCACCGGATGGACGCCGGGGTGCTGTAGTTCTCCCGCTAGCAGCAGCGCCGCTAAACTGCCGGTCCCCACCCCAGCGGCGATCGCCGTATCCCCATACATGAAAGTTGAGCGATAGCGCCGCCGCCCACCCGTCACCTCCGCCCAGATACCGATGCCAGTACCGCTCCAGCGATCGCTCACCTGGGTCATGCCGTAACTGACGCGGGAGAGAAATTCGATGGCGGCAGGCTGCTTGAGCAGCGGTTTGGGGCACCAGCGGGCCACCAGGCTGGTGAGGCGGCTGTACAAGTCGGGGGCGGAGCCAAACTTAGTGACCACAGTCTGCACCGGAAAGCTATCGACTAGGGTATAGGTCTCTGGCACCTCATACCAATAAACCCCCACCGCGCCAAAAGGATCCGGGAAGTCAATCACCTGGCGATCGCGGTAGGGCCATTTTCCCTGCCACTGCCCGTTCACCCAGGCCTGGAAAGGCTGCAGCAGCCCCAAAAAGGTAGTACGCATTACCGTCACCCCAGCGCCGCCGGACCCACTCACCACGTAGCCCAAAAAGACTTCCTGGGGCTGGTCATCAACATCATTAAAGGCTTCCACGCATTGGCGCACCATGCTGTTAGAGACCCCAGGAAATACTCCTGTGTTGATGATGGCGGTGACCCCGGCAGCCTGGGCCGCTTCATTCAGGGCCAGGGCTCTGCGGGTGAAGGGAACGCAGTCGCTCACGTCGAGGTAGTTTACCCCTTGGCTAATGCAGGTTTTGAGGACGCGGCCATCGCGGTTGTGGAACGGCCCGGCGCAGTGGATGACCAAATCTGCTTGGGCGATCGCCGCCGCAAGGGCGTTAGGGTCTCCTAAATCTAAGGTGCGGGCGGTGAGGCGACCCTGGGGACTGGTGGCTGGATCGGGGCGGCGACGGGTGACCACCACCTCAGCCTCGGTGTGCTGAAGCACATCTTGGGCAATGCTGTTACCAATACGGCCCTGCCCGCCGAGGATCAGCACCTGGTCGGTCACGGCTACGCCCGCTCTAAGTACTGGCCGTCAATCAAAAAGGTGCCGCCTTGAAACCGGACGCTCCAGTGGTTGCCGGGCCGGTAGTCCACAATGGTGCCCTCCTCGCCGAGCTGGACCACATGGGGAGGACGCAGCATAGGCATGGGCTCTGCAGTCTTCACATAGGGGGGTAGCAAGGCAATGCGGACGCGATCACCAACGGAAAGGTTGATTTGAGGTTCCACCTGAGGGTCAGCAGCGGTAGATTCGGGTTGGGTATGGTGGTCGTCGGTCATGGGTGATGGCGACCGGCCGGTCGTCCGTACGGGATAGGCGGGGTGATTTGGGTGGTAGGGGCGACTGGCCGGTCGCCCGATGGGATAGGTGGGGCAATATGGGGTGAAGGCGGGGCAATTGGGCCGACGGGGACGACCGGCTGGTCGCCCGTACATCATGGGCAGGGCAATCGCAATCGCATTCAAGATGAGTCAATCCTAGCGTAGCCGCCGGTAGGCCGTAAGCAGCCCGTCCTCATCCCCTACATTGCCTGGAAACAGCACCACCGGCAGGTTAGGAAACCGGGGATGATCGTCGGGAGTGCGCACCACAGAGCAGCCGGGCAGAATTTGCCCCAGCAGCCGGGCGCTACGCAGGGCCAGGCCAGTGCTGAGCACATCGTTGGAGGTAATGCCCCCCTTACTAATCAAGTAGCCAATCGATGCCGGTAGGCCCCGCACCACGTCCATTAGCAGCGCCGATACCGCCGTGCCAAAGGTGAGCCGTACGTCAGTGCTGGGGAAGGTCAGCTCCTTGCGGGTGGTGTAGATCACCGGCGTCTTCCCAGCTTCGTGGGCCTGGTG
>JBCCAG010000708.1:0-2558 GCA_039814955.1 Cyanobacteria bacterium P01_A01_bin.135 | reverse complement strand
CTACTTCCACCACCCGCTCATGCAGCACCTGCGGTAGGACGATGTGGCGGGCGAAGATATCGGGGCGATTTTGGTAGCCGATGCGCAGGGCGTCGGCGAAGCCTCGGGTAGTGACTAGCAGAGTGCGATCGCCTTTGCGCTCCAGCAGGGCGTTGGTGGCAACAGTGGTTCCCATCTTCACCACCCGAATCTCCTCAGCGGGGATGGGCGCAGTGGGCGCGAGGCCAAGGATATCGCGGATGCCCTGAATGACGGCGTCCTGGTAGCGCTGCGGGTTCTCGGACAGCAGCTTGTAGACTACCACCCAGCGATTGTTGGGCAGTGGAGTAACCTGAAAACGATCTTGAGCAGCCAGACGCTGGGCTACCTGAGAATCCTCAGTGACCGCGACGATGTCGGTAAAGGTACCGCCGCGATCGGCGAAGACACTGAGCATAACGCTATTTTTGCTCACGCATTTGGGCTTTCAAACGCTCAAGCTCTTGCTCAGCTCGCTCAGCCCGCTGCCGTTCTTGGTCGGCCCGCTGCCCAGCCTGCTCGGCCTGCTCTTCCGGCGATGGAATCAGGTCACCATCCGGCGTGAAAAACCGCAGTTTATTCTTTTGCATGCCCAGATATAGCCCTAGCTGTCCGCTCCAAAGCCGGTTCCCATCGGTGGGGTCAATTGCCTGGTATTGACCATCTACCAGATGAAATCCCGCTAGCTCGACGGTATCTGGGTCAAACCAGAAGTAGTCTGGGGTCCGGAAGATATTTTGGTACAGCTCTTTCTTGAGGCCCTTGTCAACCTGTTTCGTCGAGGCCGACAGAATTTCTAAAATCACGTTGGGGTACTGGCCCTGCTCGTCCCACACCACCCAACTGCGCCGGTCCTTTTTCTCGGTACCCAAGACAACGAAGAAGTCTGGACCCCTAAAGCCCTGGGATTTTAGCTGCTGCTGGTTATAGTACACGGTCAGGTTCCCTGAGACGTAGGCGTCATCCCGCTCACGCCACCACCAGCGCAAAATTCGAATTAGCAGGTCAAGCTGGTCCCGGTGAAAGTCACTTTCTAAGGGGGGCTCGTCGCTCCATAGGTTGCTGGGGGGGCAATGGATTTCAGCTACGCTGCCGGAAGCGTGATCCACGGTAGTGGGTTGGGGCATGGGCGGCAAGAGGTGCGGTAGCTCTATTGTAGTTGTCTGGTGCGATCGCGCCCTGTGGAGTGGGGTACGCAGAGAAGGCCCCGACAGCACGATGGCGATACCGACAAAAATTCTGAGAACCAGCATCACACTTGTTCATCATGTAACTACTGTGATCGATCTGTATCGTCTTGTTTCTACCCCCCTACGTCTGCCCAATGCAGTGCGCTATCGTCGAGACGTTGCCCCCGAGTTACCTGCTGATACGGCTCTGCGGAACGCAGAGTCAGCTTTTTAACACCGCTCCAGAATCTACTTCTAGGAGGAGTAATGATGACTCCATCAATGGTTCGAACCCTCTGGTTGATTGTTGAGCGCGTCCAGGCTCGCCTACCGCTCGACCTCGACGACAACAGCTTAAGCGACTGGCTCGTGGGTCAAGTTCGCGCCGAGCACCCCCTCAATGGCCAAGAGAGCGCTGCGTTGGATGGCTATGTGCGATCGCGGGTGCTGCTAATCCGCGATGTAGTCCAGACCTAGTGGCCCAGATCGACAGGAGTCCAAACCCAAGCGCACAGCTTTACATAAGCAAATCTTAAGGTTCCCTTCAGAAAGGGCTGCACCTGAAAGGCACAAAAGAGAGGTGCCAAACGGTACACTCTGATACAAACGCAAATCGTAAACCGATGGAATGTTAAGGGCAGTTAATGATGTGGTCTAGCGCTCCCTCTATCTGATACGGCGTAGCGCAGCGCACATTTTCAACTCTAAACAGCCTTTTAAGTGAACCCTGAGTGAGATACCTATGATTAAGTTACGTTCTTTCTTTATCCTTTTAGCGCTAGCGATCGCCCCTATCGCCGCTTGCGCCTCGCCGCCGGAAGAAGGTGGCACTGCTGAGGGCGGCAGCGAGGACGGCGAGACTGCCGTCGCATCGGGTTCTCGCCTACAGACTGTGCTAGATCGCGGCGAATTAATCTGCGGCGTGGAAGGAAACATTCCCGGCTTCAGCTTTGTTGACGAGAGCGGCACCTACTCCGGATTGGACGTAGACTTCTGTCGCGCGGTGGCGGCGGCCCTGTTCGACGATCCCGAAGCGGTGCAGTACCGCAACCTCGACTCCACCGAGCGCTTCACTGCCCTCTCCAGTGGTGAAGTGGACATGCTGTCCCGCAACACTACCTGGACCATCAGCCGCGATACCTCTGTGGGTCTAGAGTTCGCCCCCACTACCTTCTACGACGGTCAGGGCATGCTAGTGGGCGCTGATTCCGGCATCTCCACCCTCGAAGACTTCGCCGGCCGGTCTGTCTGCGTTGAGACCGGCACCACCACCGAGCTCAACCTCACTGACCAAATGAGCAAGCTGGGCGTAGATTTTGAGCCCGTTGTCTTCCAAGACGCCAACGCCGCCTATGCTGCCTACTCTGAGGG
>JBCCAG010000719.1:0-2505 GCA_039814955.1 Cyanobacteria bacterium P01_A01_bin.135 | reverse complement strand
CCAACCTACGAGACTACGGACCTTATACCGAATGAATATGAAGCTGCACATTACGGCTCACCCCCGGCTGTCGCCGTCCCCTACGCCCTTCGGGCAGGCTACGCCAAAGCCAAGGGGGACTATAGGGGGTTTCCAATATGTGCAGGCACACATGGAATTGGCATTACACAACTAATAGGGAAATATCATGACTCAACCGCAAAAATCTTTGACCACCGCCCCGCGTCCCCGCGATGTGCAGGTAGAAACCATTGCCACCCAAACCACTGCCCTGCGATCGCGCACTTGGGAGCGCCTCAAGTTTGAGGTGGAGTACAGCCGCTGCCGGGGCACCACCGCCAATTCCTATCTAATTGTGGGCGATCGCACGGCGTTGATTGACCCGCCGGGGGAGTCCTTCACCCAGATCTATATAGAGGCACTGCAGGATTGCTTAGACGGGATTTCCCTCGACTACATCGTGCTCAGCCACGTCAACCCCAACCGCATGGCCACCCTGGCCCCGCTGATGGCGCAAATGCCCC
This sequence comes from Cyanobacteria bacterium P01_A01_bin.135, assembly GCA_039814955.1. GTDB lineage: Bacteria > Cyanobacteriota > Cyanobacteriia > CAKZMO01 > CAKZMO01 > JBCCAG01. The sequence continues at coordinate 1,981 of JBCCAG010000719.1, read as the reverse complement.
AAGTAACGCTGGTGTGCTCCCGCCCCGCCGCCCAGGCATTAAAGGCCACCTTCCCCGACTGGGGCGATCGCATTCAGACGGTGTGCCCGCCGATGGATACCCTAGACCTAGGCCAGGGCCATCACCTGCAGCTACGCCCTATCCCCACCCCCCGCTGGCCGGACGGGCTCTGCACCTACGACCCCGCCACCCGCACCCTGTTCAGCGATAAGCTCTACGGCGTCCATATCTGCAGCGACGCGCTGTTCGACGAAGACTGGCGGCAGCTCGAGGCAGATCGCCGGTATTACTTCGACTGCCTCCACGCTGCCCAAACCAAGCAGGTGGAGGCGGCGATCGCCCAGGTTGCTTCCCTCCCGGTTCGGTGCATTGCGCCGGGCCATGGCCCGATAGTGCGCTACAGCCTCAGCCGCCTGCGGCAGCATTACCAGCAGTGGTGCCAGCAGCAGGACAGCCAGCAGCTCCGGGTGACTGTGATCTATGCCTCGGCCTATGGCAACACGGCGGTTTTAGCCGGGGCTATTACCCAAGGGCTAATTGAGGCTGGCGTGGCGGTAGAGTCGATTAACTGCGAGCTGAGCCAGTCGACTGATTTGGCGAATATGATTGAGGCCAGTGACGGGTTTGTCATCGGCTCGCCAACATTGGCAGGCCATGCCCCGGTGCAGATTCAGACGGCGCTGGGGACAGTGATGGCCTCTGCCGCCAAGACGAAGCTGGCCGGGGTGTTTGGCTCCTATGGCTGGAGCGGTGAGGCGGTGGACATCATTGGCACCAAGCTGCGGGACGGCGGCTATCGGTTTGGCTTTGAGCCGATTCGAGTCCGCTTTGCGCCGGATATGGCGGCGCTGGACGCCTGCCGGCAAGCAGGGATAAGCTTCGCCCGCCAGCTCAAAAAGCAGAACCGCCAGGGGACCCGGCCTGCGGTGGCGCTGCAGACGAACCGCACCGAGCAGGCGGTGGGGCGCGTAGTCGGCTCGATTGGGGTTCTCACCACGCGCATGGGGGATAGCCACAGTGGGCTGTTGACCCATTCAATTTCTCAAGCCTCGTTTGACCCACCTGGGGTAATGGTGGCGATCGCGGCGGATGGCTATAAGCAGCGGTTTTTGCAGCCGGGGGCCCCATTTGTGCTGAATCTGCTCAAAGAGGGGCGCGCGGTGCGGCGGCATTTTTCCTACGCGCCTAAGCCAGGGGAAAATCCGTTTGCTGAGCTGGCGCACCGCGAGGCGAGCAATGGCTGCTTGATTTTAGAAGAGGCGCTGGCGTATCTGGCGTGCCGGGTTGAGCGCTGGATGCCCTGCGGCGATCGCTGGCTGGTTTATGCGGTGGTAGAGGCAGGGGATGTCTTGGAGCCGACAGGGGTGACGGCAGTGCAGCATGGCAAGGTGGGCGAGCGGGTTTAGCCTATGGGCCTTACTGCTCGATTGGGAGGGTTCTAATTTTTGTGCCCACGGCGCTTTTCTGAGTCGCTGCAGCGCTCATTGGGAACAGGATAGCCAAGTAGGACCGTGCTGCCTGGGCATTATCGCGGCTCCGGAAATAGCCCCCGGGTAATCACAATCACCACCCCAAACACCTCCGCCACCGTCGCCCCAATATAGATCTCCACCAGCCAGCGGTTGCGGTACTCCAGCTTCCCCTAGGGCTGATTCATTGTAAGAGCCGCTTCGACACGTCGGTTGTGATGCACAAGGTGAAGACAAGCTTGCGGTTGCCGATGGCGCTTGATGGGACGCCTGATGCGGCGCCGGATGGAGCGCTTGGCGGGGCGCCCTCCGAACAGGTTCGGGGCCCGGCCGGCGAAACCCTATAGACCGCCGCCGCAACGCGCTTTTCTCGTTTTTCCCCTAGCTGGAGGTCTTGCAATGTCTCTGAGGCCGTTTCATCTCGCGTTTCGCGTTCACTCTCTTGAGCGCGCGGAACAATTCTACACGGGCAAGTTCGGCGCTGAAATCGGCCGTCGCAGCGATCGCTGGAT
>JBCCAG010000933.1:0-1610 GCA_039814955.1 Cyanobacteria bacterium P01_A01_bin.135 | reverse complement strand
GGCGTAATGTACAGCAGTCGCAGGCCGCTGCCCGGCTGGGCGAGCATTCGCGCCATCGGTCCCATGGTGGCGGCGTAGGTTTTGCCGGAGCCGGTGGGCACTTGAATCAGGCCGCTGCGCCCCGCCGCGTAGGCCTGCCAGGCCTGCTGCTGAAATGGGAGCGGCTGCCAGCTCTGGCGCTCAAACCAATCTAGAACCGGGTCTAGGGGAGAGGTCATCGCTTGCTTAGGCAGGGCGGTTGAGCTGCTGCACCGCTAGCGCTAGCTCGCTAGGATTATTTACCAGGGCGTTGGGGCCATGCTGCTGTAAGATATCTGGGGTGTTGTATCCCCAAGCGACCGCAATCACCCGTAGGGAAATCCGCTGCGCCGAGACCACATCCCGGGTTTCGTCTCCGACGTAGATGATGGATTTAGGGTCCAGCCCTTGCTGGTTGATTAGCCGCCGCAGGGCCCGGTGCTTGCCGAACAGGGTGGTGGCGGAATGGGTGAAGTCAAACAGGCCGGCTAGGCGGTGCTGTCGCAAAAATTCATCAACGTTGTCGGTAGAGTTTGAGGTGACGATCCCCAAGGGATACCCCAGCACCTTGAGCTGCCGCAGCGCTAGCTCAATACCGGGAATGGGCTCAATGTTTTTAATCTCTTGCCCGAGCTCTAGGCGCAGCCGCTTCATTAAAAAAGGGACCTTGAGCAATGGGATATTGGAGCGCTGAATGATGGCCCGAGAGCTCATTTGCCGCAGTTGCTCCACTTGGCTTGCGTCAATCTCGCGGTAGTTATATTCGCGGGCGAGGCGGTTGGTCGCGGTCAGCAGGGCATGCAGGGAGTCGGCAATGGTCCCGTCAAAGTCAAAAATAATCACAGTCGAAGCTAAATCAGTATACCTAAAGTACCATTACCGTCCCCTGCTGGCCGTCCACCTGAACCCGCTGCCCGGTTTGCAGCCGCTGAGTGGCGTCGGTCACGTTCATCACCGCGGGAATGCTGAACTCGCGGGCAATGATCGCCCCGTGGGAAAGCCGCCCCCCTACCTGGGCCACGATGCCCCCGGCCTGAGCCAGCAGGGGAGCCCAGCCAGCATCGGTATAGGGCACGACGAGAATCGTCTCTTTATCCACCTGGGAGGGGGTGGCGAGGCGGTCAAGCACCAAAACCCGGCCCACGGCCTGTCCCGGGCTGGCCCCAATGCCCTGCAGGGTGGTAGTGCCACTGGCGGACCATGGCACTAGGTTAACCGAGGCGATCGCCGGTGGCTCCTCACCGTAGACCAGTTGGGCGGGGTGGGGGATGTCACCGTCGGCCTGCCACTGGGCGCGGCGCCGCTCTACCGCTGCCTGCATGCTGCCATCGTCTACGGGTTGGGCGATCGCTTCTCGAACCTCATCCAAGGTCAAAAAGAAGATATCCCCCGGCTGCAGTCGCCCCTGTGCCACCCACTGCCCCTCCAGGGCGGTGAGGCTCCAGCGCAGGTGGGCCAGTAGCCGATTGTATACCTCCGCCACCTGGGCCTTCAGGGCCAGCCGCGACTGCACCCGCTTAGCCCGCCAGGGAATCCGCCGCCGCTCGGTGGACAGGGCCGAGGTGCTGTCTAGGTTGGGGTCGCACACGTAG
>JBCCAG010000048.1:0-12220 GCA_039814955.1 Cyanobacteria bacterium P01_A01_bin.135 | reverse complement strand
CGCGGCGATCGCCCAGGCCCACCAGCAGGACATGGGCATCTTCATCATCTCCCCCGCTGATAAGGGCGGGCTGCTGCACCAGCCGCCCCCGACGTTGGTGGAGACCTGCCGCCCCTACAGTCCCCTGGCGCTCAACTACCGCTTCTTGCTCAGCGACCCCCGCATCACCACCCTCAGCGTAGGCCCCGCCACCGCCGCTGAACTAGCTCCCACCCTAGGGCTGCTGCAGGGCGGACAATTAGAGCCCCAGGAGCAAGCGGCGATCGCCCGCCTAGACCAGCAGGCTAACCAAGCCCTGGGCACCAGTCAGTGCCAGCAGTGCTACCAATGCCTGCCCTGCCCTGAAGCGATTCACATCCCTGAGGTGCTGCGGCTGCGCAACCTGGCGATCGCCCACGACATGACCGACTATGGCCGTTACCGCTACGGCATGTTTGAAAACGCCGGCCACTGGTTTTCTGGGCGGCGAGGCAACCGCTGCACCGACTGCGGCGACTGCCTGCCCCGCTGCCCAGAGAATCTGCCTATCCCGGCTTTACTGCGGGACGCTGACAAACGCTTAGGGGGAACGCCGCGCCGCCGTTTGTGGGGCGAATAATGCTTGGAGCGACTGGCATGTGGGGCAAGTCATGCGTGGGGCGAGTGATGGCGCAAGCTTGGGTCTAGCTGGCCTCCGCCGCTTCCATAGGCAAGAAGATAGTGACCACTTCTCCCTGCTCGGGATGGCGGCGAATGGTGAACTTACCTCCTAGGGCCTGAAAGATATTTTTGGTGATGTCTAAGTTGAGGCTGAGGTTACCCGTTTCCGGTTGGAACATCAGCAGTTGACCAATCGACTTGAGCCCGGACGGAGAAAATAGGTTGAAGAAGGGGTTCGAGGCACAGTCTGCCATCGTGGTGTCACAGTCTGCTGGCCGCGAGTAGAGCTGCAGCTTCAGCTGATCTCCGGCGGGGATCACCCGCATTTGAATGTGGCTACCGGCGGGCAGCACGTGGGTGACTTTGTCGATTAGCCCCGTCAGCATCTGGTTAAGCATGGCTGGGTCGCTGATTACCGTTGGCAGGGCGTTGGCCCAGCGCACGTCTAGGGTGAGGTTGCGGTCTGCCGCCTGCTGCTTCCACTGGTCTAAGTTGCGCTGGAACAGCTCCTCCAAAGAAATCTTGGCCAGCGGCCCTGCGGTCTGGGTAGCCTCCGTTTCAAATTCTACCGCCCGGAAGATCAGGCCAAAACGCTCAATTTGGCGAGTACATTCGCGGTCGATGGAGGTGAGGCGCTTAGCCACGGGACCCGGCAGGTCGCGGCGGCGCAGCAGCGATCGCGTCAGGGTGCGAATGGTGGCTAGGGGAGTACGCACTTCGTGGGCGATCGCCTTGAGAATTTCCGTATCTGAGGTGGCGATGGTGCTATCCACCGGCCGCGAGGGCGACCCCTGGGGTGCTGGAGATGACCCAACCTCCTCCAATCCCGCCGTCTGAACCACCTGCGGAACCTTGGACATTGCTGCCGGAGCGTCAACTCGCTGCCGGACCCTACCAACCTGCTCAACGCTGCGAACTGCTTTGGGCGCGGCTGTCGCGGCGGCAAAAGCCGTCAGCAACCGGCGACTGAACTGGCTGACAAGCTGGTACTCCGGAGCTCGGGGGGAGAACTGCTGCAGGAGAGACTCTAACCGGGGCAAGGCATCTGGGTTGGTGAGCTTGACGCGGGGCCGCAGCGCTCGCCAGCACTGCTGCACCACAGCGGGATCAAAGGAGAAGTTTAACCCCAAAGCATCGCCCTGAGAGCGATCGCCCTGGGGCTGACGCGACCGACTTCCCAGGGCCGCCACCAAGCTGAACTCAGCGGTAAGCACCATGAAGAACGGTTCGGCGGACAGGGGATCTCCCGTCAGCAGGGAGACCGATGTGGGGGCATGGGCACAGCGGGCGGTCGTCGTGGCCGGGAGCTGCTTGCGCAACGCCGTCCGCCAATCGCTAGAGAAGGTCCAGGTTGAAAACCGAGGGCTCAGCTCGGCGCTCCGCAGCACCGGCAACGGCCCTGATAAAATAACGCCCTCTTGAGGCAGCAGCGAATCGGCCTGCAGCGTTGTGGTGCCATTAGCTATCTCTACCAATAGCTCATTGATGGCCGCGATCGCGCCGTACCACTGACCTTGCGCCACCGCTGATTCGCCCTCGCCAAGAGCCGATGCATCGGAGGATGCGATGATTTCACTAAGAGTTGGCAAATACCAGCTTTGCATGTCGAACTGCCGCAGAAGGGGGGTGAAGGTTCGTCTTGAGCTCAGGCATCCCAGTCAAAGAACTAGCTACGCCAGGCGCTACAGACCATAGCAGCCAGATGACTGTACTAAAGGAGGATGCGAACTACCCAAGCGGTCGCACCTAAGCTCTGCCCCTAGCATAAAGGGGGATTGCCCCCAGCAGTAGCCCCACAACCGAACGTCATCAGTTGAGATCACCGTATGTCCGCTGCGGCGATCGCGACGATGCCTACCACTGGCAATGCTCTCTGATTGAGGGCGATCACCGCTGACCGCGCGGTTGCCCCAGTCGTGTAGATGTCGTCTAGGAGCAGTACGGCGTGCCGCGTGCTGACCAGGCCCTGGCCAATGGCAAAAGCGCCCGTGAGGTTGGCCTGGCGCTCCGCTTGAGAGAGGCCAAACTGGGGGACGGTCGCGCGCTGGCGCACTAGCCCTCGGGCCTGCAGCGGCAAGCAGGCGGAGCGGCAAAACGCCTGGGCCAGCAGCACTGCCTGGTCATAGCCCCGCTGTCGTCGCTTCTCGGTATGCATAGGAATGGGAACCACCACAAGGGAGCGCCCGGACATCCTCCTTTGTAGGGCAGCGGGCTGCGCCGACACCCGCCAGTCCTGAGCCAGCCAGCACCCTAGGAGCTCAGCGACTCGGGGCCTATGGTCATACTTGAGGGCTGCGATCGCCTGACGCAGCTCACCGTCGTAGCGCCCCCAGGGAAATACCGGCAAGTCCCCCTGCCAAAACTGCTGACGGCAATCGTAGCGGTGGGCGCGGAGCTGCCGCTGACAGGCAGGGCATAGGGTCGCGGCAGCAGGGCGATCGCACAGCGGACAGGGGGCTTGAAAAATAAAGTCGGCCAGGGCGGTCCCGTAGCGCTGCACGAAGCTCATTGCTCTCATACATTGGCAGTTGACGCACAGAGCGACAATAGATCGCCGATGAATCGCGCCGGGAGAGCAGGATTACCGAGAGTACGCAGGGTGAGGGAAATCGCCTCCGCAACGGCACGGAGGCGAAGCGCCCCGACATCGCTTACTTGTGGCCAGTCACCTACAATGTAGCCAGTCAGTAACGATTTACTGCTAAGGGACTGGCGATCGCTGCTGAATCGATTATTATAGGCTCATCTATTCGGCGACCCTTTGTAACTAATCCCCAAAAATTACGACATATTTTCTTAGTCGATGGCTCTAATCAAAAACAATCGCAAAAGTCGAGATCTACCAACCATCAACGAGCGTATCCGCTTTCCCGAAATTCGGGTGATCGATACAAACGGCGACCAGCTCGGCATTATGAAGCCCTTTGACGCGATGAAGATTGCGGAGGAGAAGGAGCTGGACTTGGTTTTGGTCAGCGATAAAGCCAGCCCGCCGGTTTGCCGGATCATGGACTACGGCAAGTTCAAGTTTGAGCAAGAGAAAAAGGCCCGGGAGGCCCGCAAGAAGCAGCACACCTCTGACGTGAAAGAGGTGAAGATGCGCTATAAGATTGGCGACCATGACTACAACGTGCGCCTCAATCAGGCAGAGCGGTTCCTCAAGTCGGGGGACAAGGTAAAGGCGACGGTGATGTTTCGGGGCCGTGAAATTCAGCACACTGATCGCGCAGAGATATTGCTCAAGAAGCTAGCGACAGACTTAGGGGATTTAGCAGAGCTGCAGCAGGCACCCAAACGGGAAGGTCGCAACATGATGATGATGCTCTCCCCTAAAAAGACCTCTTAAGCCGAGGATCGCGCCCATACTGGCGTAGGGAGTGAAGCCGTGACGCTTCGCCACCGCTTCTCCTGGCTTCCCGACCTCGATCGCCGCGTCTGGCTGCTCTCCTTTGGGCGGCTGCTCTCCCAGTTTGGCAACGGCTTCGTGCTGTTCTATGCCCCCATCTTTTTCGTCAACCAGGTGGGGCTCTCTGCTACCGCCGTGGGCATTGGTTTGGGCAGCGGCTCGGTTTCCGGGGTTGTAGGCCGCTTTTTAGGCGGCACCGCCGCCGACTCCCCGCAGTGGGGGCGGCGTAAAACCCTGCTGTGGTCCGCGGCCATTGCCGCCCTAGCCGATGTCGGTCTCGTCTTAGCCGACGACCTGCCGCTGTTTATCGTGGCCAATCTGCTGATGGGTTTGGGCATTGGCCTCTATTGGCCCGCCGCCGAAGCCATGGTGGCGGACCTAACGAAAGATAGCGATCGCAGCGAGGCCTTTGCTCTGGTGCGACTGGCCGACAGCGTAGGGCTAAGCCTGGGTGTCGCGCTGGGGGGAATGCTGGTAGCCCTCACCGAGTCTTACCGAGCCCTATTTGTGATCGACGGGGTCACCTACCTACTGTTTTTCGCCATCATCTATGTGGCGATCGCAGAAGTCCAGAAAAGTCAGGTGGGCAAAACGACGCTGCAGGAGGGCTGGCGGCTGGCCCTGACGGACCTCACCCTATGGATCTACGTCAGCGTCAATATTCTGTTCACCACTTATCTGGCCCAAGTTCAAACCACCCTGCCCCTCTATCTCAAGAATGTGGCCAGCGGCGGCGTTACCACGGCCCAAATCAGCGCCCTGTTCACCTGGCATGTGGTGCTGACGGCGGTGTGTCAGCTTCCCGTGGCGCGATCGCTGCGGCGGTGGCCCCATCCCCGGACCCTGGCGCTGTCGGCGCTGGTGTGGGGGGCGGGGTTTGGCGGGCTGTGGCTGGCGGGGACCTCTGGGCAAACCCTGGTGTGGGGGGCGGTGGCCCTGGCGGTGCTGGCGGTGGCGACGGTGATTTATCTACCAGCGGCTTCGGCCTATGTAGTGGAGCTGGCCCCGGAGGCCCAGCGGGGCATTTATCTGTCGATTAATTCTCAGTGCTGGGCGGTGGGCTACTTTGTGGGGCCACCCCTAGGGGGCTGGTTTATGGATCAGCCGGCGACCGTGGCCCACCGCTTTTGGCCGCTGCTAGGGCTGACGACATTGGTGGCGGTGGGGGTGTTGGGGTATCTCAGCAGGCGGGACGCGGGGCGAGCTAGTAAGGAGCGATCGGCATAAGGTGAGCGGTCTTAGGGGGCGATTCGCGGCCCTTAGCTATAGTCGGTTCGCTAGAGGTCATTCATCAGCCACTGCATGAGGGTACTGTCATCCTCGGTTTGGGAGCGCTGTAGCGCCTCTTTTACGAGAGCCAGATCGTAAGCCCGACAGCACTTGAGAGGCGTGAATTTCGCCGCTGCGGCTATTGGCAATGGCAAACGCGATCAGGTCTCGCTCTGCGACGTTGATGACCCAATACTCCGCGACGCCCAGCCGTTCGTAGAGGAGCCGCTTAGTGCCCAAGTCATCTCTATATGAGCTCGCGCCAATTTCGATGGCTAGGGTCGGTGGTCCGAAGCGGAGGGCGTCGATGGGGGTGTTGTCCTGAGGTGGCAGTTAGAAGTCAGGACCGATGTAGAAAGCGATGTCAGGCTGGCATTCTAGCTCTGCCTTTCGGAAGCTACAGTTAGTGAATCCGGCGATTCGCAGGTTGCGCAGCATGCCAAATAGGCTAACGAGCTGAGAGATGACGGTATTTTGTCGCCCATGACTTTGCGGCATCGCACACCGGCAAACCAATATTGGTAGGGTGGGCACCGCCCACCAAATGTTCAATCATACGGGACGGGTTAATGTTCGGAATATGTATGTGCGAATGGGCACCGTGTGGGATGGGCAATATGTGGGGCGTCCGGGATGGATACGTGTCAGTAAGGTGGGCATTGCCCACCCTACCGGGGGCATCGGCAGGCCCAATCGCTTTGATAATGTCCGCTATCGACCCATTTCTGGAAGCTGGAATATGGCCACTGATGGGGGCAACTTACCCGCCCGTGCTTCACGGGGTTGTAGTGAATGTAGTCTAGACAGCGGGCTAATCCTTCCTCTGTGCGAACCGTGCGTTCCCAAAAGCGCCGCTGCCAGACGTTGCTTTCACGATGCTTACGCCGAGATTTGTTGACGTCACTGGGTTGAGCGTTCCTGCCCCTGAACGACTGAGTGAACAAAACTTTGATGCGTCCGACTCGTTTGGAGTAGTTGCGATCGCCATCGGGTAATGTCCAAACGAAGTGAATATGGTCAGGCAGAACGACAGCGGCAACAGTGTCGAAAGGGTCTTCTGCTTTGATTTTGCTGACGGCTTGGCGGAGGTGAGCTACGTTGTCGGCGTGGCGGAATAGCGGGGCGCGCTGGTGGGTGACCCAGGTTAGGAAGACGGTGCTGCCGGGGATGTAGAGGCGGCGGTAGTTGGGCATCTAGGCAGACAGAGCGCGGCCTGCCTAGAGTGCCCTAGCTGAGAGCGAAGGATATAATTCACAATGCGGTTAAAACCTAAGCAAGTACTTTAGCTTGCCCGATAGCCTGGAACCGCTTCGATTTACTTCTAAGCGAGAATGAAATTGGCTTGGGTCAACGGAGCATCATGGAAAATCGTGGCCCTTGCACTGGAATTACCAACTACAACATCAGAGACAAGGTCACCTGTTGTTGAATTTGGTCTCCGAATAATTCGATAGCCTAAGGCAGCAGGAATTCGAATTCTGTCCTCAGATCTTACAAAACCAACAATTTCATCCACATTGCTGCTGCTGTCAAGAACAAAGATGTCTCGATTTGCCCCTCCGAACATGAGGTCGTCTCCAGGTCCTCCGATAAGAATGTCGTTGCCTGCACCTCCCTGAATCTGATCATTTCCAAATCCTCCAACAAGAGTATCGCGACCCACCTCTCCAAATATGATGTCGTTCCCGGGTCCACCATTCAGGATATCGCTGCCCGTATTTCCCTGAATGCTATCGTTTCCTCCTAGTCCGTTTATTCTGTCCGCGGTAACAGTACCAAATATCCGATCATTACCTTGGGTAGCAATGGGTAATGCTGTTCCCTGCGGTATGAAGCCAGGAATCCGATAGCCGATATCAGCAAGTACAGCTAGATCGGCCCTAGTTGGAAAATTTGAGTTCGAACCAGAGTCACTCATGACAGGAATTTGCCCATCAATGGTGAAACCACCCTGAATATGACTTCTGGCAAAGGGGATCGGGTTACCACGATTTACGTTTCTAGCATTTAGGCCTGCAAATCCTACTTGATTAAAGTTGCTTTGGACATTGCCTGAGTTTATTCCTAAAACATGTCCAATTTCATGCAAAGTAACGTCGAAGAAGTTTACGGAATTAAAAGGCGTATTAGGTGTACTAGGCGTTGCGTCAAAAAACCATTGGCCACGAGAGCCATTCGTAAATTGAGGAGTTGTGTCAACTTGAATTGTGCCAGCCCAGGGCGTGAAGTCGGATTGATTGATTCGATTACGGAATATAGTTCCAGCAGCATCAGTGCCACTAGGACCTGCATTCGCAACTCCACGTCCCTGAATACTTCGAGAGCCCACGAACACATGTATGTCATCGATCGGATTAGAAAGGGTTACAGGTACCTGTCTTTCCTCTTGAGGGTTTCTTACCGTAAATTGAACACCAGCAGGGACACTTGGAAAATCTTCATTAATCCAGCTTTCCCAAACATAAGCAGCCGCCTCTAAATTTGCCCGCCGAATAGGATCACGAAAGAAACCATTCGTATCAAAACGATAATCAAACTCTATGTTGAAATTGCCTCTTGCGCTTGGAGAAGCGAATAGACTCAAATCGTAGTTGGTTCTAGCTCCTCTCCTTCCGCGAACACGCACGCCATACTGGCCGGGAGGTAAGCGAAACAAGTTGATACTTTCAGAATTGCTTCCCGACGCAGCAGACCTTCTCACGCCTCCTCGGGGTGAAATGGTTAGATCAGAGACCACTCTCCTAACCGGATTAGCTGGCAGGGCAGGGTTTCGAGTACGCTGCCCTCTACCGTCAAGACGAAAGACTTCAACATCGGCATTTGCGCTTAGGCCATCTAAACGAAGGCTAAAGTTGCTGGCGCGATTCAGCCGAAATCGGTAATAGTCGTTTAAATCATTACGTCCTCCAACCGAGTTCCTAAAGCGCTGAAACGCATCATTAGCAAACAACGGGCTTTGCAATACCCCAAGATTACGAGCATTGTTTAGTGTATTACCTGGATCAGGAATGCGACGGCCGCGCAGAACGCTAGAGTTTTGTCTTCTGATTGATGTAGACAAATCCAGGGGGGCTAAGATGTTGGAAATAGAGCCGTTCTTTGTCCCTCGATTTGACTGGAAGCTCGTTGCCTTAAAATCAGCAAAGCTATCGCAAAAGATGCACATACCTAATTGCCCTTCAAATTCTCTAAAATTTTAAGCAGCTCAAATTAATCGCATCAGCGATTTAGAGCTGTCAGGATTTATCGAACTTTGTTGGCCTTTAAAGACTCTTCAAGCTTTCCCGGAAGGCGCAGTAACAACCATGAGGCTAAGTAAGGATCTTTCAGGTTGATAGCATCTTTAAAGAAATTGCGCCCTCTGAAATTGCAATTGACGTCGTTTGGCTTTCAATACCGATTTAGGCGCCGTGGCGCTCGTTCTGTCGGAAATCAACAATTAACCCTAGACTCATTAGGTTGAGCCAAAGCAATCAAATGGGCCAGCATAGTTGAAATTGTGGAACACTGCGAGCAAGCTTTTTACCTCACCTTCACCCTTGTCCCCTTCAAAATTTCTCATCACCTTATTTTAGGTATGCTGTTCACTGATCAGACTACAACTAAGAAAAATTTAATCTGTGGCGTTGGCTAAATTTCCCACCGCTCCCGATGCCATCTCAACCCCTCCAAACTGGGCCAGTATTTCTCCTCCCTCGGCAACCCAATCACCTCCCCCCGAAACGCCCCCATCTCCCGGCTCCCCACCGCAGCCTCCTCCACAAACCGCTCCCCCGGCACCAAAATCCGATACCCATCATCCACCCCAAACCACCCCCGATCAAACGCCCAATGGTGGTTCTTGCACAGCGCCATCCCATTCACAAACCGATCATCCCGAAACTCCGAGAACGGCTTAATATGCGCCCCATCCACAATATCCTGCCCCTCAGCGCCAATAATTCTCAACCGACAAAACGCACAGCGCTGCTCATATAGCGACACCACAATCTTTCGAAACGCCCCATTGCGAACCGCAATATTCTCCTCGTCCTTCAAATCCGCCACGCTATAGGTCGCACCCCCCTCCCGCAAAAGCTGCCCCTTCACCACCTCAAACTCATCCACCAGCGCCAACTGCTCCACTTCACTCGATCGCCCCTTAAACCAGCTATCCACCAGCACCCGCAGCAGCACCAGTCGCTGTCCTGGGTCCTGCAAAATAGCGAACAGCTCCGGGTCCAGCCGCGCATACTGCACCATGCGCCGCACCGCCGCCAGCCCCCTGCGTCCCAACCCCGTCGCCGATATCGTCTCAATGTCCGGGTGAAAGGTCAGGTGCCAAAACCCATCCCCCGTCAAATGCACAAACGGCAGGGCAATATCCGAACGGTGATTGGTGATCACCAAGCTACGCCAGTACTTCAAAAACGTTGAAATTAACTCCGGCGACAGCGGCACCTGGTTCCGTTGAATCTTGCCCTGCGCCATCAGCTCAAGCACCGACAGCAGCAGCAGGGGTTTGTGTGGCGCAGCCCCGCGCTTCCGGTGCTTATTCACGTTTAGCTGCTCAAACTTCTTGGCGTAGTACGCCAGGTCTTTCGTCATCCCAAACAGGCGGAGCCGAATAGATATTGGCTTCCCATCAGTATGGAAAACCCACCGGCGATCGCCCAACACTGTAAAGAAATTGTCACAGGCTCAGCTACGTGCCGCAGCCTAGCTAACAAACAATAGGAATCTCAAGCTGCGCCAAAATCGTATCGCGCTCCCTGGCGTCCTTGAGGGCACCAAAAGAAGCTTGGTAAGCCCGCAGCGTTGCCTTTAAGTCCGCCAGGGAATGGGCATAGGAGGGAATCATGAACCCGCGGAAGCAGAGAATACCCTGCAACAGCAACTGCTGCTGCACAAACGTTCTGATCAAATCAGCGTCCGGGATATCATCAATCGCCAGAGTCATGCGAATCGGCAGGCCCACCACCTTAGCGGGAATTTCCATCTCTTGGCAGAGCTGGTTAATACCCTGCATCAGCTGCTGGCCAAACTGCCACACCTGTTCCACCACCGGCTCTTGCCGGTAAATCTCAAGGGCCGTCAGGGCCGCCGCAAAGGAATGAGGCTCCCCCTTAAAGGTAGAGTCATAGGCAATGCGCGACATCGCCTCTTGAAAGACATCGCGCCGGCCAATTAGCGCCGACAGCGGCATCCCCGCACTCAAAGATTTCCCCAGACAGGTCAAGTCTGGCTGAACGCCCGTCGCCTGCTGGACGCTGCCTTTCAAATAGCGAAACCCCGTAAAAATCTCATCAAAAATCAGCAGCGCCCCGTTGGCCCGACAAAGCTCTAAAAGCGTTGCCAAAAACGCCCCGTTGGCGGGTCGGATGGGGCCGTTGAGCCCTTCGATTTGCGCAGCGGGCTCAATCACCAGGGCGGCAATTTGACCCGGGTGCTGGTGAAATAGGGCCATGGCGGCCTCGGCGTCTTGGGATGGGAACGGCGCTACCACCGGGGAAGCGTGGGGTGGGATGGCGGTGCGGGTGTGGCCGAACGATTCTGCATTCCAGTCTTGCCAACCGTGGTAGCCGCAGTAAAACACCTTTGGCCGCTGGGTGTAGGCCCGGGCGAGCCGCACCGCGGCGGTGCAAACGTCAGACCCGTTTTTGCCGTAGGTCGCCATCTCGGCGCTGGGGAACCAGTCACAGAGCTGGGCCGTGAGCTCCATTTCCAGAACGTTGGGCAGGGTTGTCAATGAGCCCGAGGCTAGCGATCGCTGCACCCGTCGCCTCACCCGAGGTTCCCCGTAGCCCAGCAGGCAGGCCCCCCACCCCGACACATAGTCGATGAATTCTTCCCCATCGGCATCCCAAAACCGGGACCCTTTAGCGGTCTGGACAAACAGCGGGTAGTGGTGGCGGCTGTGGCGAGACCAGTACACTCCTTGGGAGGGGAGGTAGAACCAGGAGTTGTGCGCTTGCGCCGCTGACATCAGGGCGGGTCCTCGGGCGGTGAGGGGAGCAGTGAGGTCGATCGCCCAGCGACCCAGCGGACCCAGGATGGCCACGTTTTGCTCCGCCCATTCTAGAACTAGCTCGGTGCCCCCTAAAGGCCCCGTCGCCTGCCACTGAAAGGAAAAGCGGAGCCGCTGCTGCGAGGCCACCGTCAGGGTAGGGAAGGGGGCCGCCCCCACCACCGTCTCGCCAATCTTCATCAGCAGGACTATGGGGTTGCCCGCCTCCGACTGCGATCGCCAAGGCGCATCACCCAGGCTAGAGACTACGACATGGGCAAACTGCAGGCTGTTTTGCGGCGCTGATACAGGGAAGTTGTGGGTGACCAGCGCTAGGTTCAATGGCGGCGCCGATTGAGAATCTGACTTAGGGCGTAATTCGGATGTCGTCATCGTATAGTACCAAACCGGATTCGAGCGAAAAGTTGAGGTGCTCAGCCACCAGCACCAGCCGCAGCGCCAGCGTGCAAGCGTGGCCGACTGGCTGGATAGAAAACACAAAGTGGGTGCGCTCACGGCAGTTGGTATCCGCTCTGAGCGCAGTTTCTGCCACCGCCGCCCCATCCATCAGCGTCACCAGCTTAACTGCCGCGTTGGCAAACTTGCGATCGTCCGCAAACCAGCCCCTAGAACCAATATTTTCAACATAGATACGGCAGATTGCGGATTCGGTAGCGCGCAGGGTCTGGGGGATATCGTGCAGCACCAGCCGGGCACTGAATTCTTCATTAGATTGATTATTCTGCTGGCCGCTGGTCTGACCATTGGGGTGGCCCTCTGGCTGACACACATGCCCCTTGGCTTTTAGCACAGTCATCTGTTCGTGAATCTTCACCAGCGATCGCGGGATATCGATGCCGTAGGGGCATTTGCAGGTGACCGATGGGCAGGTTGAGCAAATGGGTTGGGCCGCCGGGTGT
>JBCCAG010000278.1:0-5251 GCA_039814955.1 Cyanobacteria bacterium P01_A01_bin.135 | reverse complement strand
TAACTGCTAGTCCAAAGAGGGGCCATGGTCACCGCAGTTCAGCTCGGTCAGGGCTATGGTACAAGCACCTCATGGTGCGAAATTTCTAGGTCCGCGATCGCCAGAAACGTTGCGACCCTGCGGCAGCGGGTTGGCTCTGAGGTGAAGCTTGGCGTTGTGATTAAGGCTGACGGGTTTGGCCATGGGCTAGGCATTTGCGCCAGAGCCTTCGTCGAAGCCGGGGTCGACTGGCTAATTGTCAACTTTGCCTACGAGGCCGCCGCCATTCGCAGCGCTGGTGTAGAAGTGCCCATCTACATCTGCGGCCATGTGATGCCCTCCCAGGCTCCCACCGTAGCGCAGACAGGGGCGCGGGTTGTGCTCTATGACCAGGGCGTGGCCGAGGCATTGTCCGCTGCTGCCCAGCCGCTAGGCACCCCCGTCCCCGTCCACCTCAAAATCGAGACGGGCACCCACCGCCAAGGCTTAGGTGTGGCAGAAGCCATTGACTTAGCTCGCCACATTGATGCCTTACCAGGCATTGCGCTAGAGGGGCTAACCACTCACTACGCCGACATCGAAGACACCACCGATCACCGTTTTGCCCATCACCAGCTCACCCAGCTACTTGCTGCCCAGGTTGCGTTTCGCGAAGCGGGTTTTGTGGTCCCCATGGTGCATTCCGCCAATTCTGCCGCCACCATTCTCTGGCCGCAAACCCATGGCTCTTTGGTGCGGGTAGGCATCGCCGCCTATGGCCTGTGGCCCTCAACCGAGACCTATGCAACCGTCCTGCAAACCGCCAATCGCCCAGATGGGTTTTTGCCCCACCTAGCGCCTGTGCTGTCCTGGAAAACCCGCTTGGCCCAGGTAAAGGCTGTCCCTGCTGGCGGCTACGTGAGCTATGGGCGCACCTTTCGCGCTCCGTACCCGATGAAAATTGCCGTGCTGCCCCTGGGATACCACGAGGGCTACGATCGCCGGTTGTCAAACCTGGGTCACGTCCTTATTAAGGGTCAGCGAGCGCCCATCTGCGGACGCGTCTGCATGAACATGACTATGGTAGATGTCACTCACCTTGACGTGGCGGCGGGGGATACCGCCACCCTGCTGGGCCGGGATGGGGATGAGACAATTACTGCCGAGCAGATTGCCGCCTGGATGGGCACTATCAACTACGAGGTGGTCTCCCGCATCCATCCCTCTCAGCCCCGCTACTTGGTTGATTGAGCAGCTCCCCTTCTAGAGGCGCATGGTGCAGGCAAGCGCGTCTCTGTGGGGAATGGCATGGGCCGCTGGGGTAACGGTGAGGCACTGCGATCGCCGCAGGAGGTGATAGGTGACAGAGAGGGTAGTTGCCGAGGTGATGGCGGCAACGAGCACCACAGCAACGTGGTGCTGAGCGATGGTTCTAGGCATAGGACAGGGCCGCTGGTGTAACAGACTGGTAGATGGTGTTGGGTCTACCGTTAGGGTGCCCGTCCCTGAGGCGATGCTCCCATCGGCACGGACCTTGGCTTAGCAGACTTCAGCTACACTTCAGCTATAGGGTATCGGCGCTGCCGGCATGTCCCGGCTTGACCCGGGATATCCCTAGCGTCTGTAACCCAATCTTCACTACCGCAGTTATCTATGTCCTCAAAGCAGGCGATTGGTCACCCAACAGACCAGTCCACCAAGCCAACTCGCGCCCTCTGGCTCGCCGCTATCAAGCCCCCCATGTACAGTGTGGCGGTTATCCCCATCTGGGTGGGTTCAGCGATCGCCTGGGGGAAAATGGGACAGCTCGACTGGCCGATCTTTTACAGCTTCTTGCTGGCTGCCATCGCCATCATCGCTTGGCTAAACATCAGCAACGATGTTTTTGACGCCGACACCGGCATTGACCGTAACAAGCCCCACTCAGTCGTTAACTTGACGGGTAACAAGCCCCTGATGTTCTGGATTGCCAACGGCGCGCTGGCACTGGGGCTAATGGGAATCTTAATAATTGTTTGGAGTCAGCAGGACTTTACCGTACTGCTGCTAATCATTCTCTGCTGTGCCCTTGGCTACAGCTACCAAGGGCCCCCATTTCGCTTGGGCTACCAGGGGCTAGGGGAGCCTATTTGCTTTATTACCTTTGGGCCACTGGCGGTTGCTGCCGCCTACTATAGCCAAACCCAAGCCTGGAATTGGTCTACACTTGCCGCCTCAGTCATGGTGGGCATCAGCACCAGCTTGATTCTGTTCTGCTCCCACTTCCACCAAGTGGAAGACGATGCCGCCGCCGGTAAGCGATCGCCCATTGTCCGCCTCGGAACGCAGCGGGGAGCCCAGATCATTCCTTGGCTGTGCGCCAGTCTGTATGCCGTGACACTGACGGGCATTGCCTTTCAGACATTGCCCCTTGGCTCATTGGGGGTGCTGCTGAGCGCGCCGATTGCCTACCGCCTGTCGCGGTACATGCAGCGCTACCACGACCAGCCGGTAGAGGTCAGTCGCTCCAAATTCATCGCCGTTGCGCTCCACTTTTGGAGCGGTCTGCTGCTAGGGGCGGGGTGCCTACTGCCCCTCCCGTAGCGCTCAGTCCAGTGTGCTCAGTTATGGAAGTGGGGCAATTCCTGGTAAATTCAGAATGCTGCTGAGGAATGCTGCTGACAACGACGCCTGGTGCATCTTAACCAAGCGAGCCTGGGAGATGGACTCGGAATCTGCAGGCCTGTGGAACATATTACTCACACCCTTTTTTGTTCTCTAGCTTAAGTGACTATGTCTGACCTACCCTTCACGTTAGACCAGCTGCGAATACTCAAAGCCATCGCGGCTGAGGGGAGCTTCAAGCGCGCAGCTGATAGCCTGTATGTGTCACAACCCGCCGTCAGCCTGCAAGTTCAAAACCTAGAGCGGCAGCTTGACGTGCCGCTGTTTGACCGCGGAGGCCGCCGCGCTCAGCTCACCGAGGCGGGGCATCTACTGCTCAAATACGGCGATCGCATTCTTTCCCTGTGCCAGGAGACCTGTCGGGCCATTGACGATCTGCAGAACCTCCAGGGCGGCACGTTGATCATTGGGGCGAGCCAGACTACCGGCACCTACCTGTTGCCCCGCATGATCGGCCGGTTCCGGCAAACCTACTCCGATGTGGCTGTGCAGCTCCATGTCCATTCCACCCGGCGCACCGCCTGGAGCGTGGCCAACGGTCAAATCGACTTGGCCATCATCGGTGGGGAAGTGCCGCCAGAGCTGCAGGACCCCCTCAAAGTAGCGCCCTACGCGGAAGACGAACTGGCGCTGATCTTGCCCACCTTCCATCCCCTCTCCCGCAGCGCCACCATTCAAAAAGAGGACCTCTACAAGCTCAAATTTATCGCCCTAGATTCCCAATCCACCATTCGTAAGGTGATCGACAAGGTGCTAAGCCGCAGCGGCATAGAGACCCGTCGCCTCAAGATTGAGATGGAGCTCAACTCCATAGAAGCCATTAAAAACGCCGTCCAGTCAGGGCTTGGGGCGTCATTTGTCTCGATTTCCGCGATTGAAAAAGAGCTGCAGATGGGTGTCCTGCATCGAGCAAAAATTGACGGGTTGGTGGTCACGCGGGTGCTGTCAGTGATCATCAATCCCAATCGCTACCTCTCCAAAGCCGCAGAAGCATTTGTCAAAGAGATTTTGCCGCAGTTCTCTCCCCTAGCCGCTAATCCCAACGGCACCGCTAAAGCAACCGAAGCGACAGCAGAAACACCTGCCATTTCGTAAGCGCTTTGCCGGTGCTTTGAGCAGAGGCAGCCACCCTGTCTATGCCTGGTTGACGTTGGTCAACCTGGACGGCAGGCAAAGCAGGTTATCGCCGTAGGTGCTAATCAGGCCCTTTTGACGCAGCTTGCCCATCAGCCGTGTTACGGTGACCCGGGTTGAGCCAATGGCACTGCCAATCTGGGCGTGGGTGAGGGTCCAGGGCAGGCAGTAGCCATCCTCACAGGGTTCGCCAAATTCCTCAATTAGCAGGGTCAAAAAGCCAAGCAGGCGGTCGATGGTGCGCCGCTGCCCCAGAGTGCTGAGCCACAGCAGCTTACGCTGGTGCTGGTAGCGAAAAGCGTCTAGCACTTCGCGGCGAAAGTGGGGCCAGTTGTCCAAGTCATTCCAGTACATCCAGATCACCGACGTCTGGTCTACATGGGCATAGCTCTGCAGCGTGAAGGGAGACTGGGCCACAATCTCAAACGGCTGTCCTGCCCCCACAAACCCCAAAAAGGCCTCTTCCGCGTTCATCTGGGCAAACTGGGATGCCTCCGCCTGGTCATCGGCGGGGTAAGCATCTCCCACTAGCCGAATCGCGCCGCGCTGTACAAGATACAAAAGACCTGGGCGGGACGGCACCCGCTCATCTTTGGTGAATGTGCGGCAGCGGTAATGCTCTTGGGCCCAGTCATTAATGCGCTGCCAGGTTAAAAACGGACGGGAGGAATCAGATGCTGAGTACATGGGAGGCAGGTTCCGGTGTCGAAGAAAAGTTTGCACAAATTTAGCGACCAGTTCGACGAGGGCAAACGGCTGAATACCCTCAGCGACGTGATTTTAAAAACGCCAACGCAAGGGCGCTAAGTCAGTATTATCCAACATGACCTTATGTACAGGGGAAACACTCTGAAATCAGGACGAGAATATACACTTTTGTGAAAATTACCTCCCTTAAAATCCTGCCCTTGGGCCTATCGCTTTAACTCAATTTATCTGTCAACACCTGAGAGCAACCCATCAGGACAATCATCCAGACGATCCATTTCACAAGGCTACAGGAGTTAAAATACACTACACCACACCCGATGCCCATCGGGGTCAAATTGGGGCCTCGCTTCCGCCACGGGGCCAATCTAGCCCTAGTATAAATGGCTGAACCCCTCTGCAGAAGCAAGACTCGCCCCACTTTAGGCATAAAAAGCTGCTGTACATCGGGCGGCTCCACGCGCGTTGTTCTTGGGGAGCCGGCTACGCGAGGAGAAACAACAGTGACACAGATTTTTCCTTAATATGGATAGCTGCTCCATGACTAACCCACTCGCAATAGGCGGTGCCGCAACGACTATAAAACCGCTTCTCTGGGGCGTCGAAATCCGTTGATTCAGCACCTATCACTAGCGCTAGGTATCGAGCATCTTTTACGCCATGCAGCCGTGGCAGTTGACTCCAATGTGTCATGGGATACCATTTCGGTCAGCCGCAGTTCCTATGTCCAATTGATACCGGGTGATGACGGCACAACGCTACGGTATCGCAGTGCGCTGGCCTTGCC
>JBCCAG010000071.1:0-10408 GCA_039814955.1 Cyanobacteria bacterium P01_A01_bin.135 | reverse complement strand
GTTTGTGATTCACCGGCTGATTCGCCAGGGCCTGGTGAACAACATCAAGGCGGCGAAAAAGCTAATTCAGCGCAGTGATCCTAGCATTTGGGATGTGCTGGAAGAGGTGATCGACGGCCACCCCGTGATGCTCAACCGAGCCCCCACCCTGCACCGACTGGGCATTCAGGCCTTCGAGCCAATTCTGGTGGAGGGGCGCGCGATTCAGATTCACCCGCTGGTATGCCCGGCCTTTAACGCCGACTTCGACGGCGACCAGATGGCGGTACATGTTCCCCTGTCCCTAGAAGCCCAGTCAGAGGCGCGCCTGCTGATGCTGGCCTCTAACAACGTCCTGTCTCCAGCAACCGGACGGCCCATTATTACTCCGAGTCAAGACATGGTGCTGGGCTGCTACTACCTGACGGTGGAGAACCCGGACGCTAAGAAGGGAGAAGGCGGCTACTTCAGCAGTATGGACGATGTGATTGTGGCTCATTCCCAGGGCAATGTGGACCTGCATGCCTACGTGTGGGTGCGGTTTGACGGAGCAGTGGAGACTGACGACGACGACACCACTCCGGTAGAGGAAAAGAGCTTCGAGGACGGCACAACCCTCCGCACTTATAAATGGCGGCGGGTGAGGGAAGATGCCGACGGCAACATCATTTCTCAGTACGTCTACACGACACCGGGCCGGGTGATCTACAACAAGACCATTCTTGACGCCTTGATGACCTAGCGGGCGTCGCGATCGCCCCTGTAGGCCTGTCCCTATGAGGCCTCACCCCTCGACTGGCGCCCGGTGCCGTAGCGCAGAAACAAATAGACGGCACACCGCACAACTCGCTTGGATTAGATAAAGGTATCTCATGGTAGAGCGCAACGATCAGCAATCAAAACGGCCCTTTGTGTTTCGGAACCGCGTAACCGACAAAAAGCAGTTGCGCAAGCTCGTGGCCTGGGCCTTTACCCATTACGGCACAGCGCGTACCGCTCAGATGGCGGATAGGCTCAAGGATATGGGATTCCGCTACGCCACCCGAGCCGGGGTGTCCATCAGCGTCGATGATCTGCAGGTCCCCCCGGTGAAGCGCCAGCTATTGGACGCGGCGGAAGAGGAAATCCGCAGCACCGAGACCCGCTACACGCGCGGCGAAATTACTGAGGTAGAGCGGTTCCAGAAGGTGATTGACACCTGGAACGGTACCAGTGAAGAGCTCAAAGACGAGGTGGTGCGCAACTTTAAGGCCACTAACCCCCTCAACTCGGTGTACATGATGGCCTTTTCGGGGGCGCGGGGCAACATCTCCCAGGTACGCCAGCTTGTGGGAATGCGGGGCCTGATGGCCGATCCCCAAGGCCAGATCATTGACTTGCCGATTAAAACCAATTTCCGCGAGGGTCTCACCGTTACTGAGTACATCATCTCCTCCTACGGCGCGCGCAAGGGCCTGGTGGATACAGCCCTACGGACGGCGGACTCCGGCTATCTGACCCGGCGGCTGGTGGATGTATCCCAGGACGTGATCATTCGGGAGCTCGACTGTAATACCAAGCGCGGCATTCCTGTACGCAGCATGACCGACGGGGAGAAAGTACTGATTCCGCTGCAGGACCGGCTGCTGGGCCGCGTGTTGGCGGAGGATGCCATTCACCCCAAGACGAAGGAAGTCGTCGCCGCCCGTAACCAGGACATCTCCGACTCTTTGGCCAACGTCATTGCCGAGGCGGGAATTACCCAGGTGGTGGTGCGATCGCCCCTAACCTGCGAGGCAAGCCGATCGGTGTGCCAGCGCTGCTACGGATGGAGCCTTGCCCATGCCAACATGGTAGACCTAGGAGAGGCCGTCGGTATCATCGCAGCCCAGTCTATCGGCGAACCCGGCACCCAGCTCACCATGCGCACCTTCCACACTGGAGGGGTGTTCACGGGTGAGGTGGCCCAGCAGGTGCGCGCCCCCTTTGATGGCACTGTCGAGATTCCCGACGTTAAAACCATGAAGGCCCGCCCCTTCCGCACCCGTCACGGCGAGGACGCCATGATTGTGGAGACCAACACCAAGCTAGCGGTGGAGACCCCTGGCGGCCAGCGGCGCGTGTTCACGGTCAACCAGGGCTCGATTCTGTTTGCTCGAGACGGCGAGAGCGTCAAGTCAGGAAAAATTCTTTCAGAGCAGCAGGCCACAAGCCGGACTCGTAAGGTCACTGAACGGGCCACCAAGGACGTGGCCTCCGACCTGGCCGGGGAGGCCCGGTTTGCCGAGGTGGTTCCCGAGGAGAAGAAAGACCGCCAGGGCAACACCACCCGCATTGCTCAGCGGGGTGGCCTGATTTGGGTGCTCTCTGGAGAGGTTTACAACCTGCCGCCTTCAGCAGAGCCGGTGGTCAAAAACGGCGATCGCCTCGAAAAGGGCAGCGTAATCGCCGAGACCCGCCTGATCACAGAAAATGGCGGCGTGGTGCGGCTCCCTGAAGACGATGAAAGCAAGGGCGGCCGGGAGGTGGAAATCGTCACCTCGTCGGTGCTCCTCGACCAGGCCCGCGTTTACGTGGAGGCCCCACAAGGCCGCGAGCAGTATTTCATCGAAACCGGCAACGGCCAGCGGTTCTCCCTGATTGCCACCCCCGGGACCAAGGTGATGGACAGCCAGGTGGTAGCGGAACTGATTGACGATCGCTATCACACTCAGACCGGCGGCATCATTAAGTACTCCGGGGTTGAGGTGGCCAAGAAAGGCAAGGCCAAGCAGGGCTACGAAGTTACCAAGGGCGGCACCCTGCTGTGGATTCCAGAAGAAGCCCACGAGGTGAACAAAGACCTCTCCCTGCTGCTGGTGGAAGACGGCCAGTTTGTGGAAGCGGGCACCGAAATTGTCAAGGACATTTTCTGCCAGAGCAGCGGCGTCGTAGAGGTTTCCCAAAAGAACGACATTCTACGGGAAATTGTCGTCAAGCCCGGCGACCTGCATATGGCGGATAATCCTGAGGACGCCATGTCCAAAGATGGCAGCATCGTCAATCCTGGGCAGGAAGCCCTCCCTGGCCTGGAGCTCAGCGAGCTGCGCTATGTGGAGTACGTGGAGTCTCCAGAAGGACCGGCTATCCTCCTGCGTCCGGTGACCGAGTTCACCGTACCCGATGTCCCCTCGGTCCCTAGCCAGGCCTCGGTGAGTGACGACTCGGAGTCCTCTATTAAGCTGCGGGCTGTGCAGCGCATTCCCTTCAAAGATGGCGATCGCGTCAAATCGGCAACTGGCCTAGAGCTGGTGCGCACTCAGCTGGTGCTGGAGCTGGGAGAGAATGCGGCCCAAATGACTGCCGATATTGAGCTGATTGAGGACGAGGAAGACGAAGAGACCCGCCGCCTGCAAATGGTAATTCTAGAGACCCTGGTGGTGCGGCGCGATGTCACCGCTGACCAGACTCAGGGCAGTACCCTCACTCGCCTATTGGTGGAAGATGGTGACCAAATCACCCCAGGCGCTATTGTGGCCCGCACTGAAATCCAGTGTAAGGAATCTGGCGAGGTGCGCGGAATTCTGGAGGGGGCAGAGGCGATTCGCCGCATTTTGATCGTGCGCGAGGAAGACCGCTTCTCCGTTGACCTCAACGGGGAAAGCGCCACCGTTGAGGTAGGCGATTTGCTGGTGGGCGGAAAAGAAGTTGCCTCCGGCGTGGCCAGCCCCGATTCAGGGCAGGTCGTAGCGATCGCTAACGGCCAGGTCACCCTACGCCACGCCCGCCCTTACCGCGTCTCCTCTGGCGCTATTCTGCATATTGATGATGGAGACCTGGTGCAGCGAGGAGACAACCTGGTGCTGCTGGTCTTTGAGCGGGCCAAAACCGGGGACATCATCCAGGGTCTACCGAGAATTGAGGAGCTGCTAGAGGCCCGCAAACCGAAAGAGGCCTGCATCCTCTCTGCCTCTGCCGGAACTGCTCAGGTGGTGTACAACGAGGGGGAAACCGTCGAAATTAAGGTGGTAGAAGATGACGGTGCCGTCACTGACTATCCCCTTGGCCCCGGACAAAACGTCATCGTCGGCGACGGCCAGCGGGTACAGGCGGCGGAGCCCCTCACCGATGGCCCGGCCAATCCCCATGAGATCCTGGATATCTTCTTCCGGGTTAACCGGGACAGCAAAGGCACCCATGACGCGGCCCTAATCAGCCTAGAGAAGGTGCAAACCTTCTTGGTGAACGAGGTGCAGTCGGTGTACCAGTCCCAGGGCATCGACATCTCCGACAAGCACATTGAAGTCATCGTTCGGCAGATGACCTCCAAGGCCCGCATCGACGACGGCGGCGATACGACCATGCTGCCAGGCGAGCTGGTCGACCTGTACCAAATTGGCCAGGTAAATGGTGCCATGTCCATCACCGGGGGCGCGCCCGCCGAGTACACCCCCGTCCTGCTGGGAATCACCAAGGCCTCGTTGAATACCGACAGCTTCATCTCAGCAGCCTCCTTCCAAGAGACCACCCGCGTTCTCACCGAGGCCGCCATTGAAGGGAAGTCTGACTGGCTGCGTGGCCTCAAAGAGAACGTGATCATCGGTCGCCTCATCCCGGCCGGCACCGGCTTCAATGCCTACGAGGAGTCGTCCCAGGCCACGAGCGAAGACGCCTATGACAACGCCATGTACGACGGTAACTTGGACCTCAAAGATGTGGTGCTAGACGATCAGTCGGCTCGCACCTACGAGCTAGAAGGGGGTCTGGAGCGTCTTCCCGGACAAAACGGCGACGCCGAGCTAATTGGCGGAGGGTCACCCCAGTTTCAGGGACGACCCGTTGAAGGAACGCCGATGATTCTAGAGGACGGCAGCGACCTAGGGGACATTGCTATCGGAGGGGGCGAGACAGCCCAGCCTGCTGGTGACGCTGCTCCAGCGGAGTCAGCAGAGAGTCCCGAGGCAGATGGCAGCGAGGCGACTTAGACTAAGCGCTGACAGGGCGCACTGCTCTTACCATCGGCAAGGCGGGTGAAAGAGCCATCGACTAGATTCAAGGCTGCAGGAGGTTATCCTTCCTGCAGCCTTGTTTTTTATAACCTTGGTTTGAGAACCATCATCTTTATTGCACCCAGCGGGTTAAGGGGTACAAACTAGAAGATATCGATAGGCCTACTGTTGAAGTACGCGGGGTGCCCCATGCAACCGAAGATTACTCAACCGGAAAATTGTTGAATTCAAGTCCCTTAGCTGGTCGCGTTTATGTCCAACTTAATTTACTTCATGCCTAAACAGCCAACAGTCCGCTGGTTAAGCGGTGTAGGGCTTGGTATGGCGATCGCCATTGCTGCTGCTGGGCTTCCGGTTCCGGTGGCCTCCCAGTCAGCTTCACCTGAAGCCGCCGTCAGTGCAGCCGAAGTCCGGCAGTACGCCAACTCAGTCCTCCGTATCGAGTCCCTGCGTACGGTAGCCCTACGGGACATTCAGCCCCTGATTGGCACGGAAGCCCTGCAGTCTTTAGCCTGTCACCAGCCGGAAACAGTACGGCGGCTACCAGACACTGCTAAAGATATATTTGTCACTTACTGCACTCAGTCCGTCGACGTAGTTGAGCAGAGCGGTCTCAGCGTCTCTCGCTTTAACGAAATTACCACCACCTCGCGCTCCGACGCCGCGATCGCCACCCAGATTCAGCAGGCCCTGCAGGAGCTGCAGGCAGAGGCGGTTCGTCCCAATAGGCCATCGTCCCCCGCACCCCAGAGCACCCCAGAGACCGCCCCTAACACACCAGCAGACGCAGCTAATCCCAATTAAGTTTTGTTCAAAGCCGCCCGATTTATGCTGCGCGGTTAAAATTCCGCGCTCATAGGCGTTCTTGGAAACGGGATCACATCCCGAATATTCGTCATCCCGGTCATGAACTGCACCAACCGCTCGAACCCCAGGCCAAAGCCGGCGTGGGGCACAGTGCCGTAGCGGCGCAGGTCCAAGTACCACCAGTAGTCATCCAGCGGCAGGTCGCTGGCCGTAATCCGGCGCTCCAGCACATCTAGCCGCTCCTCCCGCTGAGAGCCGCCGATAATCTCCCCAATCTTGGGGGCAAGCACATCCATGGCAGCAACGGTTTTCTCGTCATCGCTGAGCCGCATGTAGAAAGCTTTAATTTCGGCGGGGTAGTCGGTCACCGCTAGGGGCGCTTTGAACACCTCCTCCGCTAGGTAGCGCTCGTGCTCCGACTGCAGGTCAATGCCCCAGGATACCGGATACTCGAAAGTGCGATCGCTCTTCTCTAGCAGCCGCACCGCCTCAGTGTAGGTGATGCGCTGAAACTCGCTGTTGATAATCTGGTCCGCTGTCTCCAGCACCGTTTTGTCGATGCGCTTGTTGAAGAACTCCATGTCTTCCGCGCAATGCTCCAGCACGTAGCGAAACACGTACTTCAAGAACGCCTCTGCCAGATCGATGTTGCCGTCCAGGTTGCAAAAGGCCATTTCCGGCTCCACCATCCAGAACTCGGCCAGGTGGCGAGAGGTGTTGGAGTTCTCGGCGCGAAAGGTGGGGCCAAAGGTGTAGACGTTGGTGAAGGCCAGTGCCATAATCTCTGCCTCCAGCTGGCCACTCACCGTCAGGTAGGCAGGGCGACCGAAGAAATCCTGGCTGTAGTCCACCGCCTTGTCGCCCTTGGTCTGGGGTACATTGCCCAAGTCCAAGTTGGTGACGCTGAACATCTCCCCGGCCCCCTCGCAGTCGCTGGCGGTGATAATGGGGGTGTGAATCCACAGGAAGCCCTGCTCCTGAAAAAACTGATGAATGGCCGTCGCGCAGGCGTTGCGCACCCGCATCACCGCACCAATGGTGTTGGTGCGGGCTCGCAGGTGACCAATAGTGCGCAGGAATTCAAAGGAATGGCGCTTTTTCTGCAGCGGGTAGGTCTCGGGGTCGGCAGTGCCGTACAGGGCCAAACTCTGGGCCTGCATCTCAATTCGCTGGCCTTTACCCGGGGAGGGCACCAGCAGGCCGCTCACCTCCACTGAGGCCCCAGTTGTCACATCTTTGAGCTTGTCGTAGTCCGGCAGATCTTGGTTGACTACTACCTGCAGTCCGCTCATTGCCGAGCCGTCGTTCACCTCAATAAACGCAAATTCCTTTAGCTCGCGCTTGGTGCGTACCCAGCCCTGAATCGTGACGGTTTCGTCAGGCTGGCCATGCTTGAGGAGATCGGCAATGCGGCTGGTCATAGGAGTAATTTCTTCTGCATTTGCCCTATTTTAGTCTGCTTTGATTCCGGGAATAACTTGCCGGCGGTAGGTCAGATGCTCAGTTAGATCTTAATTCGCGGTAGTCGCTGGCGTAGGTGGCGGCGCAGACGATGCGAAATTGAGTGTGATGAGGGGCACAGGACGAGCCGGTCAGTCGATATTCTGGGTTAAGCAGGGTTTCACGATGCGCGCGGCTAGGAAAGTTATCATCCACAAGCAGTTGAATCACGTGCCATTTTGCTGAAGCTGGGGGGCCAAAGCTGATGTTTTCTCCGATAAGGCTCCCCGGCGGAATGGTGCCGTATCGTCCTACGCGGTCTAAAGGCAAGCTGCCGTCTTTTCCAAAATGACCGAAGCCACCGCGAGAGCCAAGATCTCGGGCATGATCTGCCGCTGCCCAGCTTAGACCAGGCGACGATTCTAAGGTAGACATTGGCCTTCGCGATTTTAGGTCTGCGATCGCTTCATCTAAAGCAGAAATGCCCTCTGTGGTTCTCACTGAGGGTTGTCCGGGAATCTGTACTAGGGTCCCCTGATAGTGAGGTCGCAAGGCCTCTAGCTTAGCGGCATAGCCCGCAGGATTTGCGCGCACTAGGTTTGTCTCAGCAACAACACTGGCGGCCAGATTCGATAGGGTAGTGGGGGTCAGTGGTCGGGCGAAAGGGTCTTGCTCTGCCGCAGCATCCTTAAAGGGTGGTTCAGCAGCAGCAGGTTTCTCTAGCAAGCGGCTGAGCCTACGAAAAATGCCATTGCTCACTGAGACTTGGCCAGCGCGTTGTAGTAACACCGGCGGATGGGCCGCAAATGCGACGGTGCCGGATTTGAGTGACAGCCCCACAATGGCCGCTGATAAACTGACCCCGACAGTAGCTTCAATAAAGCCTCGGACGCTAACCATATTCTGAAACTCATAGATGAGACACACGCCATGATAGTGCGTCCATTTAGGAAGAATATTGCATCTTCGTGAGAAGACGTTGGTCGCGGTTACACTTCAAATATCCCAAAACCTATGATGAGCAGAAGACCTACCCCGGGGCTTACCCCATGCCGCGTCACCGCAGTCATTCAACATTAGCCTGGCTACTAGCGATCGCTATCGCGGCCCTCACCGCCATTGGGCTGGGGGCTACGGCCCTGGGCTGGCCCCATTACCTGGAGCTGCTCTCCCACTTTCAGGTGCAATATTTGGCTGTTAGCCTGGTGCTGCTGGTGACGCTGCTGAGCTTCAACCGCCAGCTTCCTTTTTGGCTAGGGCTGTTTTGCTGCGTGGCTCTGGCCATGCCTGTTGTCTCCTGGTACGTTCCGGATCCAGGGCGATCGCCTGAGGCCAGCGACCTGCGGGTCCTGGTCGCCAACCTCAACGCCAAAAATCAGCGCTACGAGCTGGTATCGGAGCTAGTCGCCCAGCAGGAGCCAGATTTGGCCGTGTTCATGGAGGTGGACTTAGACTGGCAGACCCAGCTCGACGCCAGTATCGCTCTGCCCCATACTTACCGCGAGCCCACCCGCAGTAGCGCTGGCGTGGCCATCTACAGCCGCTATCCCCTCATAGCCGCGCGGCGCAGCAATCCCACTCCAGAGCACAGCGTCTTCACAGAGTTAGAGGTGAAGGGGGAGCGCCTGCTGCTAGCTGTGACTCACCCGCTCCCCCCCACCAACGAGCGCTGGTTCCGCTCCCGCAATCGCCAGCTCAGCCGCTTGGCTCAAGATCTTCAAACCACCACCGGTCCAACTTTGCTGGTGGGGGATTTTAACGCCACTATGTGGTCCCCCTACTACCGGCGCTTCGCTCGCCAAACTAACTTGCAAAACGCTCGCCAGGGATTTGGCATTTTGCCCAGTTGGCCCACCCAGCGCAGCTTCAAGCCCATTAGCGGGCCGCTGGCCCTGCTGCTGTCCATACCCATCGATCACTGTCTCCACAGCACTGGCTTAGAGGTGGTCAATATTGAGCTGGGGGGATTCACCGGCTCTGATCACCGCCCTCTCATCGTAGATTTGGCGATCGCCGGTGCCTAGACCATAGGATTGTCCCCAGCAACCGGATCAATGCAATCCCCTAGCTCGCCCCGCTAGAATTGTCCCTGTGTCAATTGCACAATTTCTCACCGTTATTATGACTAGTACGCCCAACCTCCTTAGCCCGTTCAAACTCAAGGATCTTGCGCTGCCCAATCGCGTTGTCATGGCCCCGCTAACGCGATCGCGGGCCGGAGAAGACCGCATCCCCAATTCGCTGATGGCTACCTACTACCAGCAGCGGGCCTCCGCGGGCCTGATCATCTCTGAGGCTACTGTGGTCTCTAAGCAGGGCATCGGCTGGGTGCAGTCCCCCGGCATTTATTCGGATGAGCAGGCCCAGGCCTGGAAACAAGTCACCGATGCGGTCCACAAGGACGGAGGGCGGATCTTCCTGCAGATGTGGCACTGCGGGCGCGCTTCCCACTCCAGCTTCCACGACGGTGAGCTGCCGGTTTCCGCCTCAGCCATCAAGATCGAATCCGAAGATGAAATTCATACCCCCGACGGCAAACAGCCCTACGAAACCCCCAGAGCCCTGGAAACCGAGGAAGTTTCAGGGGTTGTGGAAGACTACCGCCTCGCTGCGGAGCGGGCTAAGGCTGCTGGCTTTGATGGTGTGGAGGTGCACAGCGCCAACGGCTACCTAATTGCCCAGTTTTTGCAGTCTAAGACCAACCAGCGCAGCGATCGCTACGGCGGTTCCCTTGAGGGGCGCTTCCAGTTCCTCAAAGAAGTTGTCGAAGCGGTGCTCACCGTGTGGCCCGCCGACCGGGTGGGGGTCCGGCTTTCCCCTAACGGGGCCTTCAACGACATGGGCTCACCAGACTACCGGGAAACCTATACCTATGCGGCCCAGCAGCTCAACATCTACGGCTTGGCCTACCTGCATATCATGGACGGCCTCGCCTTTGGCTTCCATGAGCTTGGGGAGCCCATGACCCTGAGTGAATTCCGCCAGGTGTTTGACGGGGCGCTGATTGGCAACTGCGGCTACAGCCAGGACTCCGCTGAGGAAGCGATCGCCGCCGGCAACGCCGATATGATTGCCTTTGGTCGCCCCTACATCAGCAACCCGGACCTCGTAGAGCGCTTCGCCAACGACTGGCCCCTGGCCGAAACGGCAGACCAGTCGGTATGGTACTCCTTTGACGCCGAGGGCTACACGGACTTCCCTACCTACCCAGAAGC
>JBCCAG010000312.1:0-5000 GCA_039814955.1 Cyanobacteria bacterium P01_A01_bin.135 | reverse complement strand
GACCAAGGAAGTGCGGCGCTCGTTCACCTGTCAGTTTCACCCGGAGCTGCTGTCGGATTTGCGGGGGGTTGGGGCGCGGCAACCCCCTAGCTACGAGGAGCTAAAGCGAGATGACGGAGCGCGGCTGTTCATGCGGCTGCTATATGCAGGGATGCAAGAATAGTCTGGTCAGAGTCACTTCGTTAAGTAACCGTAGCTGTCGGGGGGAGCGCCCCCTTTCATGTAATTGTGGCTATGCACTTGTTATGATCCACTTCATTTTTTGGGCTTTGGGGTTGGCCACTTTTTGGGCTGGACTTACCCTTTTCGATGACGAAGCGGTTTTGATTTCGGCAGCACTTATCGGCTCGATCTTCGTTTTTGTGGGGCTAGTCTCAGCTCCGGTATGGCTACAAATTGTCATTGAGATCAGTGTTGTCCTGGCCCTGTTCAACCTCTGCATCGAGTGCATCAAGCGGGGCGGGGCTTAGGCCGTGAAGCTAGCGCCATAGGCCCAACGGAGTAGAGAATATGCAGACGATAAGTTCAATTTATCTACCGGGGTAGAGTCGCGAGCAGTTAATAAAAGTACATACTGCTCTCAGGCTTAAACAGGTCAGACTCATCCACCCTGAGCAACGGGGTCCGTAGTTCTGGTCACCTGTGAGCCGCGTGCGGCATTGCGCCCTGTGCATCTGAATGGCGCAGCACGTCGGCCAGAGGGCCGCAGCACATTAATTGAATCGACAGGTTTTTATGAAGCGTATTACTCTCACCCTCCTCTCCCTCGCCGCTGGTGCAGCAATGCTCGCCCCTATCAAGGCAAGCGCTCAGCTTTTCGAAGGGACTCCTCCCGAAGGAGCAGACCCCGCCGTCACCGATGAGCACACAACCGACCCCGACTACAAGGGCGGTGAGTCAGATACCGAGGTGGACGTGACGACTGAAGTCACTGCTGAGGAGGAGATGGCCGAAGACGGCGATGCCCGGGAAATGGACGGCGAAGCCGATGGCGAAGGGCTAGAGCCCCGGTTTGAAGAAGAGAACGCCGACACCCTTAGCAACGAATAGGGCCGTTCGCCGCTACCGTTATTGACTCTCCTTTCATCTCCTCCTCGCTTCGAGGGGGAGTTCCTTTATGGGATAAAACCGGCAGTATGGGGGGAAGTCGTCGACCTAAGGAGTCTGCCAAATGCGGCTGTGGTACTGGGCCGCTGTAGCGTAGGGGTCTTGATGGCTATGTTCATGGTGATGGTGCGCGTGGCCATGGTGCGCGTGGCCATGGTGCCCACTCTCCCCGTTTTTCTCCGCCAATCGAAACTTGCACATTTCGCAGTTCATCTGCACCTGACCCGTTTGGGTTTCAATCTCCCGCTGCCGCAGTACCTGAAAAAGCTGGGGGTGTAGCCCCATCTCCGGCAAGCCCTGGATCAGGATGTGGGGGTACTCTGCCTGCTGCTGAGCCGTTATAGCGGCGATCTTGTCCATCAAAATGCCGGCAAACAAAAAATAGGGCAGCACAATAATCCGCTGGGGCTGGTAGAGGCGCGATCGCCGAAAGCCTTCCTCCAGTCGGGGATGGGTGATGCCGATAAAGCAGGTCTCCACACTACCGTAGCCGCTACCCTCCCACAGCAGCCGCGCTAGCTTGCACAGGTCGCCGTTGGCGTCAGGATCACTCGATCCTCGGCCTACCACTAGCAGCACCGTATCAGCTCGGCTAATCTGGTGGGGATTCCACTGGGGGCTGTCCAGCAGGGCTAGGCGCGATCGCCACAGGTCTAAAATGGTGGGGGTGATTCCGAAGTGGCGACCGTAGTGGAAGGTAACTTGGGGGTGACGCTGCCGGGCGCGGTCTAGCTCCCCAGTAACGTCGAATTTATTGTGGCGGGCGGCGAACAGCAGCACCGGCAGGGCCGATAAATCGGTGTAGCCCTGCTCCACACAGGTATCGACCCCCTGCTGAATGGTGGGCTCCGCGAGCTCCAAAAAGCAGGGCACCACCGGGCGGCCCTGGTCAAGGGCTTGGTAAGCCGCCGCAAAGTCCAATACGTTTTGCCGGCCCTGGGGGCTACGGCTCCCATGGCCGATTAGCAGCACGGGCCGGGGTTGGGGCAGCGGGGGGAGGCTCGCTTTAGCGTTGGAATGATGGGAAGACCGAGTGGAGGCTGAGTTAAAGTGGGCGGCGGAAATTGTCGGTCTTGAGTTACGCATTTCGCTTTTTTTGGGTCCCTACACCTGGCTTATTCTTGGCTATCATAGCGCTTATGACAGAAGGGCTAGGTGAGGCGTCTGTAGAGTTAATTTAGTCTTATCTTGTCTGGTCTACGGGTGTCTGGCTTTCGGGAGTCTGGCGATGCAGCAGGCATTGCTGGATTCACTGGCCACCATACCAGAGGCGTGGATCGACGGCTCATCATTCCCCCTTTCTGCTGACGCTTCCGAGAGGACTACAAGTTTAGAGTCAAGGTATTGTGCGGGGCATGACCAGAGACTGACAGGACTTGATGGTAACAGTCACACTTCAGGAAAAGTAACGAGGCAAACCGGTGTTGAGCGTGCATGAGGTAACGGAGCGAGCGCTACATATTCTACTCGTCGAAGATGACGAGGTCGATGTGATGAAAGTAAAGCGGGCGCTCAAGCACAATGGCCTAAATCACCCCATCTACTTTGCAGGCGATGGTCAAGAGGCTCTGTCTATGCTGCGGGCGTCGGGGGAGGGCAGCACCCCTCAGATGCCCCAGGAGCGGCGCATCATCTTCTTGGACTTGAATATGCCGCGCATGGGGGGCATTGAGTTTCTTCAGGTTTTACGGGCGGACCCGGCGCTATGCAATATTCCGGTAATTGTCATGACGACCTCTGACAACGATCAGGACCTCGTCAACGCCTACGACCTGAACGTGGCGGGCTATATCCTTAAATCTGTTCCTTTCTCTGAATTCGTGGAAGCGATGGCGATCGTCAACCAGTACTGGACCGTCAACGAGCTACCCTAATGCCCGAGCCACCCAATCTTGCTGCCTACGTCTCGGCCATGGACGAGCATCTACAAATTTTGGTTGTAGATGACGACGAGGTCGACCGGATGACGCTGCGTCGGGCGCTTCGCCAGGCAAATATCACTGCCGACCTCCAAGAGGCTGAGGACTACGCTACGGCGCGCCTGGCCCTCAGTGAGACGCGATATGACTGCATTTTTGTGGATTACCGTCTGCCGGATAAAAACGGTATGGCCTTGGTGCAAGACCTGCGGGCGGCTGGCATAGAAACGCCGCTGGTGATTCTCACTGGGCAGGGGGATGACCAGACCGCCGTCGAGCTAATGAAGGCAGGAGCGTCGGACTATTTGTCGAAGGATAGGCTTTCCGCAAAAACCCTGGCCCAAATTCTGCACAATGTAATTCGCCTTTACCGGGCCGAAGTGGATGCTGCCTTGGCTAACCAGCGGCTGCGGGAGAGTGAGGAGCGCTACCGGTTCGTCCTAGAAGGAGCCAACGACGGCATTTGGGACTGGGATATAGACCGGGACCAGGTTTACTTCAACGAACGGCTGTTTCGGATCGTTGGCCTCTCCCGGGACGATATGCGGGAGTCAGATGCAGGGGGGTGCTTTTCCTTTGAAGAATTTTGCGAGCTGGTGTGCCCAGAAGATCGCGATCGCTTCAAAGAGACAATCAACACCCACCTCAAGCGGCGTAAGCCCTTTGACATTGAGCTACAGCTACAGCGCCGCCCTCAGTATGTGCGCCGCTACTGCATTGTGCGGGCTAAGGCCCAGCGCACCCCAACTGGCAGGCCCGTGCGCATGGCGGGGGTAGTCATCGATATTACCGAGCGCAAGCGGGCAGAAGAGCGATTAGCCCAGCAGAACGATCTGCTGCGGCGCACGATTGAGGAACGGGACCAGATCGCCTCCCAGCGAGAAGATTTTGTCTCCCGCCTCACCCACGATCTGCGGACACCCCTAGTCGCGGCGGACCGGATGCTGGCTTTAATTAAATCTGGTACTTTTGGCCAAATATCAGATGCCCTCCATCAGGCGGTGGAGGTAATGATCACGAGCAACCAAAACTTGCTCAGCATGGTCAACACGCTGCTGGAGGTCTACCGCTACGAAGCCGGGCGCAAAAGCTTTACCTTCTCCCCCTTTAACTTCTCAGCGCTGCTGCGGGAGGTTGTCAAAGAGCTGACGTCCTTAGCAGGGGAGAAGCAGCTGCCGCTGGTTTTGGAAGGGGTTGCGCAAGCGGGCGCAAGCGAAGAGCTAGATAAGGTAATGGTGCGGGGCGATCGCCTTGAAGTGCGCCGGGTGGTCACCAATTTGATCGGCAACGCCATCAAGTTTACTGACCAGGGCCAGGTCACCGTTTACCTGCGAACCGACCGGCCGAATTGGATCACGCTCCAGGTGAAAGACACAGGCTCTGGTATTGCCCAGGAAGACCAGGAGCTGATTTTCGATCGGTTTCGCCAATCAAAAGACCGCCGCGGCGGTAGTGGCCTAGGGCTCTACCTGTCGCGGCGCATCATCGAGGAGCACGGCGGCACGATTGCGGTGACTTCTGCGCTTACTGAGGGGAGCTGT
The DNA here is from genome assembly GCA_039814955.1 of Cyanobacteria bacterium P01_A01_bin.135. GTDB lineage: Bacteria > Cyanobacteriota > Cyanobacteriia > CAKZMO01 > CAKZMO01 > JBCCAG01. The sequence continues at coordinate 433 of JBCCAG010000312.1, read as the reverse complement.
TTCACCATTATGCTGCCAAGTAATTTGTGAGGCAGTAGCGGGGTAGTCGCTGTTTTACCAGCAAGTTTCCCGCCACCCGCACGGGTTCAGCTATCCCCCAACCGTGACCGTCTCTGTTACCTCTAAGCTGCCATCTTCGGCAATGCTCCAGACATCGTAGCTACCCACCACGTCGCCCTGGTCGTCTAGGTCCACAACACCACTGGCTCCCTGGTAGTTGATATCTTCCCCTTCCCGCAAGAGCGCCAGGCCTTCGCAGACATCGGTCACCTCTTGGCCAGGGCCGTTGGCGACTTCCGCAATGTTGGCCTGGATATCGCTGCCGACCGCCGACTGGGCCGCTTCCGCCGCTAGGACGATCAGCGCCGCGGCATCCCAGGTGTTGGGGTCGAACACGCTGGGGGTGCGGTTGAAGGCCTCTTCATAGGCCTGG
>JBCCAG010000501.1:0-3692 GCA_039814955.1 Cyanobacteria bacterium P01_A01_bin.135 | reverse complement strand
CTGGTGCGGCAAGGCCCATGCGGCGCTTCACCTCAACGATCGCAGTTCAGCCATTCGCTGCCTATACGAGACCCTCAAGCTCAGCCCCATGGGCTACCAGCAAATTGTCCGCAGCCGCCGCGAGTTTGACGTGGTGCGGGCTGATCAGCGGTTCATTAACTTGGTTGCTAATCTTGCCTAAGAGGCGTTGAGGCAGGGTAGACCGCTACCTGGGATTGTAACTAGCCGATGCAGTCGACTGCAGGATGAGAAGAGCCGCGCCTATTGTAAATTTTTGTAAATAAAACATCTTCATCCTTGTAGTGCCCTCAGGCCGACTTAGATAATTCGAGAGTTGGTTAACGCCTTCGCTTGGCTGCGGTCATAGCTCCATCGCTGTGATGGAGACCGCCTGCTGTGAGCGTTTCATAATTGGTTTAGGAGCGATCGTACATCATGGGCTTTGTTAAACGGATATTGGTTGGGTTTTTCACCCTGCTAGGGGTCGTCATTGGCAGCATTACCAATGTGCTAGGCCTCGAAAAATCGGAGTACTTCCTAGAGATCAAGGAAGAGATTGGCTCAGAGAGTTCAGCCGCGGCGACTAGCACCGCTAGCAGTGCGACCAGCGGTAGCGAGGCGACTAGTCCAACGGCGCAGCGCCCAGCAGCGCCCGCTCCGGCAGTCTCAACGCCGGGCTCGGCAGCGCCCAAGCCCACCCCCGACATCATTTCCTCTCCGTCGTCAGAAGCCCAATCTATTCAGGTGCCAGCCCAGCCTAGAGCCAGTGAGTCAGCCGCTTCCTCAGTGATGGTTGCCTCTACTGGATCCAGCGACGAGGCCAGCAGCGATAGCCATGTCGAGCCCTTTGCGCCCAACTACCTGCTCAATCGCTCGACGACCGGAGGGCGCCGCCGCCCTGGCCCTAGCCTCAACCAGTTTAAGGACATGGCTAAGGACGTTGGTAAGTGATAAGTAGAAGGACACAAATAAACGACGCTATCAGGGGGTTCGCCCCCCAATAGCGCTTACTTGTGGCCAGCCACTTAGCCCCTGAGCCAAGCTTGGATTTTGGAAAGGAGGGCTTTTCCCCAAGAAAACTTGCTCCCCAGCTGAGCTAGCTCAACTGTAGAAAGCAGCGCTGCTGTAGATATGAAACGCCCTGTCCCAGGGCGTTTCGTGCTTTCTGAGGAGATCGATATGGCTGGGGAAGGGGGGCAGCATGGCCACGGCTTCATGGGCGGATTCACCGAAGGGAACAAACTCTGACCACAGAGGCGCATCGTGCTGGGACAAAAGCTGCTGAGTAAGGCGCTGCCACTGCTGCTGCCGGGTCACCAAGCTGGCCTTACCTTTAGCCGTTTGAGAGCTGGCCGCTGGCTCAAATTGATAGGTCTGGTCACACAGCCGCAGAATGGCTCGCCGACGAGGCAGATGAATATCTAGAAAGTAGGCGTAGTCCTGGGTCTGCTGCTTGCGCATCAGCCGCTTACGGGCGTCGCGGTCAACGACCTCTTCAAAAATCGGTAGCCGACCTGCTACCCACCGGGCGACTTCCGGCCAAGTAAACGCCAAGGTACCCTGTTGGCCAGCGTCGTTTTCGCAAAGCACAACGGGGGGAGACATCTGCTGAACGGCGCTAACCCGAAAAACGTTAATAGCCTGAATCGCCTCTAGAGTCAGGACCTGGGCCTCAATGCCCGCTGCTCCAAGCTGCGCCGCCAGCGCCTCTAGGCTTGCTATCGATCCAGTGCTCTGCAACCGCCATCCCCGCTTTGGCAGCTGGGTCCGGGCGGTGTATCGATCAAGACCCATCAGGGTCGCAAACGCGGCGATCGCCCGGTCGCGGTCGACCTCATCAGGGGGGAGCAGCAGCAAGATGGCTTCGCTAACCGTCGCGGGCGGGGGCGCGGGGGGCGCGGGCGCGGCATCTGGGGTAGGTGGCGCAGCGGGCACTCCAGGGGCGCTGAGCCGGGCTAGACCTAGCCGCGCTTGCCGAATCACCCGGGGGTTGGTGGTAGTTTGTAGCAGCTTTTGGTAAGTCTTGCGGGCAGCGGTGGACTGCTGGCCTACCTCTTGAAGCTGCCCTGTGTAGAGCTGTACCCACGGGTTCTGGGGCTGCTGTTTTAGCAGCGGCGGCAGCAGGCGGCGGGCCTGGTCGTAATCGCGCTGCTGCATGGCGGCGGCGAGCTGCTCGATCATGGGGATGGCGGTAATAAAGGGGTACCCCTAGTCTAGGCGCTCATAGACCGCTGCCACTAGGGCCATAGCCACCACCGGAGCCGTTACGGCCCTGAGGATGCGGTTCCCAAGCCGCACCGGCTGATACCCAGCGGCGATCGCCGCCTCAATTTCAGCCGCCGTCCAGCCGCCCTCAGGGCCGGTTGCTACCACTAGGGCGGCAGCCGGTGGACTGTTCTGCAGGGCTATGAGCAGGCTGACAGCCTGTCGCCGGGCGACGCCGATGTAGCGGCGCGGTGCCTGGGTCACCGGCAGTTTTGTGGCCGCCGCAAACTTACAGGCTGGGCCGATGCGAGGCCAGTGCTGCCGCTCGCTCTGCTCAGCGGCTTCTTGGGCGACCCGCTGCCAGCGCTGCTGCTTATGGGCACTGGGTTTAAGAATGACGCGATCGCTTATCACAGGCTGAATGCTGTAAACGCCTAGCTCCGTCGTCTGGCGAATAATATCTTCCATGCCGGTTTTTGGCATGGCCACCTGCAGAGTCACCTCACAGGTGAGCTCGGTGGTGGCCTGCTCAAGGCTGCTGTGGAGGGCAATAATGCAGGCGCTGCACCCCTCCCCTAGCTCGGCGAGCCAGCTGCAGTCGGTCTCATCTAAGGCAATGAAGCGATCGCCCTCCTGCAGCCGCAGCACCTTCACCAGGTAGTGGCGCTGCTCAGGGGTCAGGGCGACTACCTGACCTTGGCGCTGTCGAGTTGAGACTGTAATTCGCGGTAGCGCCGCCATCTATCCATGCCTGTCTAAGGGTGCGTGACCAATCTAATATCGCTATGGCGCAATCAATTTCTAGGGAGAAGCCCTTAGGGTTTAGTATGATTCAGATGCAGACCATACGCATGGAGTCCGTTCGACTCCGTCACGTTTGATAGATTGCGGATGGTGTCACGGTGCTTTTCAATTAAGTGTACTCAAACAAAAGTTAAGGTGCGACTATGGAACCTGATATAAAGCAAGACACACCGGAGACCCCCGCTAGCGGCACTACAGGGGCCCAGTACGGTTCAGATGCCGCCGCATTTACTCCCGCCGACAGCGCGCCCTCTCCGGGGGAGACTAAAACAGCTAGCACCAGCGGCGCCGCTGGTGGCGAGACCAAGGAGCAATGGCAAAAGATTGGGGAACAAACCTCGACGTTTCTCTCTGAGTTGCCCAGCTACGTCTCTGAGTTTTTTAGCCAATACCGGCGACCTATCGTCACCTTGGGGCTAATTCTAGGCATTATTCTGGCGTTTAAGGTAGCCCTGGCTGTCCTAGACGCTATCAATGACATTCCCCTACTGGCTCCCATCTTCGAAATGATTGGGATCGGCTATGTCATCTGGTTTATTTACCGCTACCTACTCAAAGCCTCAAACCGCGCCGAGCTGTCCCAAGACTTTTCCGCCCTCAAGGCTCAGGTCTTAGGCCAAACCGATCGGCTGCTGGACCGGTTCTCCACTGAGGATCGTCCGGGAAGCTAGCCATCGTCTGGG
>JBCCAG010000336.1:0-4838 GCA_039814955.1 Cyanobacteria bacterium P01_A01_bin.135 | reverse complement strand
GAAGACGACTGGGGCGTGGGGGACTTGGTGGTGCACAAAGCCTACGGCGCCGGGGAAGTGACCCACATCTTTGGGGCGGGGAACAAAATTTGTCTGGCCATCAAGTTTCCAGGACAGGGACAGAAAATTATTGACCCCAAGGTGACGGTGCTGCAGCGGGTGGAATGATATTGCTGTAGCTAGGGCTTGACAAAGCGCCCACGGCAGAATATCTCCCCTGTGTGCCCTACCCATCTTAAAGACGGTGCACCTCGTCAATTTAACGGAAGTTTGGCGACGCGACTTGAGGGGAGTCCTAGAGCCTACCGAGGGTAGGGGCTATCCCGCTTCGCTATAGTGCAGGCACTACGACCTTATGACATGATGGCGCGACTGCCTTGAGTTCCCTGGGCAGTCGCCGCGCCTTAGTGACTTCATCCCGTCAGGCTTCTCGTCAGGGCTGCTTTCCTACAGTTATAGGCCGCTTGTCTTCAAAGCATCCTGGTGCTGTGTCAGAGCACTCTGAAGTCCACCACCCAGCTACCCGAGCAGCCGGGTCAGCTCAACAGAAGATCACCACGAAATTTAACGGAGCGCCGCCCGTGAAACAGCTATCCTCTCAGACCAAACGCAACCGCAGCTATGGCTCCACCGCCAACTACTTCTATGATCGTCTTATTTCGGGGCTTTCCCCCGCTGCCCGCGACGACCTAACTCCGGAGCAAGAAGAGAGCCTCCGGCAGTCTTGTCAACATCTGGCCCCCCGCACCCATGACCTGGACGTCCGCCTATCGGTTCCGTTCTTCGGCAAGCAGGGGATGTACCTGGTGGTTTTGGGGGGGCGGGAAAAGCGAACTGGCCAGCGCATCCAGCGAGAGCGGGCTCTATTCTGGCAGATGGCAGTAATCAGCGCCCTGTGGATGCTGGTGGGTACCTCAACGCTGAGTATGTACTGGGCTATCTCTTACCTAGATGCTGTGCCTGCAGAAAACGCCCTGCCCTGGGATGCCCAAGAAGCGCCCTAATCTTGACCATGGTGCATCGCTGCCAATCGGGCGCTGCCGTAGGCGGCCTCGGTTTGAGCCGCTACCAGGACGGGGACTCCCAAGTACCTATTCCGCAGCGATCGCCAAGGGCCATTCTTCGCCCCGCCCCCAGCACTGTACACCTGCTGTAGTGGGGTTGCCCCCAGGGATTGCAGCTTGATATAGCCCTGGGCCTCAATGCGAGCGATGCCTTCTAGTAGTCCCTGCAGGAACTGAGCTGGGTTCTTCGGGCGAGGGGCGAGCTGGGGCGGTAGATTAGGATCGTTAACGGGAAAGCGCTCGCCGGGCTGCCGCAAGGGGTAGTAGCCCAGGCCCGTGTCTTCCTGGGGCTGCAGCTGGGGCGTCAGGGCGTCGATTTCTTGGGGCGTGAAGAACTCAGCCAGCACCGCCCCGCCGGTGTTAGAGGCCCCGCCCGCTAGCCAAAGATCACCGAATCGGTGGCTGTATACCCCAGCAGCGGTCTCCTCCACACGGGTGGTGCTCAGCAGCTTGAGTACGAGAGTAGACCCCAGTGAAGTCACCGCCTCCCCTGGCTGAGCCGCGCCGCTGGCCAGGAACGCCGCGATGCTGTCGGTGGTGCCAGCGCAGATCTGGCAAGTCTGCGGTATCCCATAGCGCTGCGCCACAGCTGGCCGCAGCGGCCCAACCTGCGTTCCTGGCGCAACGACCCGAGGCAAAACTAAGCCCCTAGGGACCGCGTCAAACCAGTCGGGATAGGTGAGCTGCACCACGTCGTACCCCAGCTTGAGGCTGTTGTGGTAGTCGCTCACCCCCAGCTGGCCGTGGAGCAAAAAGGCCAGCCAGTCTGCCTGGTGCAAGAAGAAGTTGCCTGCTGATGGTAGCGGGTCTTGCTGGTGCCACCACAGCAGCTTAGCCAGGCTAGAGCTAGCGCTGCGCACCACATGCTCCGGCGGGGCGATCGCGTCAATCCTCTCCAGCAGCGCCTCCCCCCGACTATCGTTGTAGAGTATCGGCTCGCCCACCGGCTCGCCCTGGGAGTCGCAGCGCAGCACGGTGCTAGAGGTGCCGTTAATGGCGATCGCCCCCACCTCGGCGCAAACTTCAGCGGGGAGCTGCGCCATCAGCTCAAACAGGGTGGTGCGCCAGGCGGTAGCGCTGCTGACCTCACCGCTGCTGAACGGGCGGCGCGCTTCAGCTTGAATGGTGCCGCTGGGGTCAATGGCGATCGCCCGCGCCCCCGAGGTACCAAAGTCAATGCCCAAACTTAGCCTATTTGTCATCGCCCTCCCCTCCCCACGCCCCGCAGAAATTCCGGTACCCTAGTCATGGTAAGTTGACGTCGGTAACTTGGGACGCGCCATGGCAATTGTGGACTCAAAAGGGCGGCTGTTTGGCCGGGTTGGCATTTTGGATTTGGGGGCGCTGCTGGTGGTGCTGCTCACGATGATCGGCATCTTTTTTGTCCCTGGCGACTCGGGCTCAGTGGCCCAGATTGGGGCCTCAACTCAGCCGGTAGAGGTGGATGTGATGGTGCGAGGGTTGACGGTTTCTGACCCCGACGGCCTGATCAACCAAATCCGCGAGGAAGGGCAGACAGAAATCATCATCCGCAATCAGCCCTTTGGCCAGGTGAACGTTAAATCTGTGGAGCCGCTGCCCCGCACGGTGGCCACCCCCCAGCCTGATGGCACCCTCAAACCTATCGTGGACCCCCGCCCGGAAATGGACTTCACCACCGACATGATCATCACCCTAGCTGACGAGGCCCAGGTCACCGACGACAGCGTGGTATTTGGCAACAATAAGGTGAAAATTGGCAACGTGGTAGAGCTAGAGGGCCAGACCTACCGCTTCAATACTACGGTGGTCGGGGTGAGGATTTTGGAGCCATGAATCCAGCGGTAGACCCTTCTGCTCCCCTGAGCTGGTCCGAGCTAGAATCCTACGCCCAAAATATCCACCCCGAACCGGTAAATGGCCCCACCAACCCTCAGGCCCGGCTGCGGCTGTTTGGCCACAGCGAGTCCGAGGTGCGGGTCACCCTGTACCGGGATAACCACGCCTGGTGCCCCTACTGCCAGAAGGTGTGGCTATGGCTAGAGGAAAAGCAGGTCCCCTACCGCGTGGAGAAGGTGACCATGTTTTGCTACGGCAAGAAAGAGCGCTGGTACACCCAAAAGGTGCCCTCGGGAATGCTGCCGGCCCTGGAGCTGGACGGTCAGATTGTCACCGAGAGCGACGATATTCTAATGGCGCTAGAGGCGGCCTTTGGTCCCCTAGTCTGGGGTATGAACGACCCCAAAGTACTTCCCCTGCGGCAGCTAGAGCGGCAGCTGTTCCGCGCCTGGTGCACCTGGCTATGCTACCCGGCCCGAGGGCAGCAGGAGGCCCGCAGCCGGCAGCAGTTTACCCAGGTGGTAGAAGCCGTGGAAGCGGCCCTAGCCCAAACCCCAGGTCCCTACTTCCTGCCAGAATTTAGCACCGCCGATGTGGTGTTTGTTCCCTATGTGGAGCGGATGCACGCCAGCCTCTACTACTACAAGGGCTACGCCCTGCGAGACAACCCCCGATTAGGGGCTTGGTTCGATGCCCTGGAAACCCGCCCCACCTACCGTGGTACCCAGAGCGACTTCCACACCCACGCCCACGACCTGCCGCCCCAGATGGGGGGCTGCTATGGCAACGGCACCCCCGAGGCTAAGGCAAACCAAGGGCGCGTAGACCAAGGGCCTTGGGACGAGCTGCCGGACGTAGGCTACCCCGAGCCGGAAACCGCTGCGGCAGAGGCCCTGTATCGGGTGCTGCGCCATCGGGATAACATCCTGCGCGCCAACCCCATGGGCGATCGCTTTGATGAGCCCCTGCGCTGCGCCCTGACCCGCATGATGACGGGGCAGCCCTGCCAGCCTCCGGCAGGGTCTGACCGGGGCCTGCGCTACCTGCGCGATCGCATTAATGTGCCTCGGGATATGTCCATCTACGCGGCGCGGCGGCTGCGAACTGCTTTAGAGGAGACCGCGTCGCTCGTGGGAGACCGGCAGGGGGAGCCGATTCCGGTGCGCCACCGCCGCGACCAGGACCCAACGCGATTCGCAACCTAGAGAGTATCGCTCCCCCATGAGGGAGCGATACTCTCTAGAGATTCATGACGGGCGAATGCTGCGGTAGCGATCGGTTCGAATCTTATCCACCACATCGTGCATTTGCTGCTCGCTGAGCCCCATGGCTAGCAGCACATAGGCTCCCAGCTCCAGCGCCGCCTCAAACTCCGGCTGTACTACCTCCCGGGCCCCCATCTGGGCCAGCAGGTCAATTTCTTGATCCGTGTGGGAGCGGGCGATTACGTCTAGGTGAGGGGCCACCTCTAGCGATCGCTGCAGCAGGCGGCGGGTGCTGCCGGGGTCTGGCAGGGCAATCACCAGAGCCTTAGCGGTCTCGATATGGGCCCGCTCCATCACCGGCTCCGCATCTGCATCCCCGAAGATGTAGGACAGCTTCTGCAGCCGCAGCCGCTGGATGGCCGCCTCGCTGTTGTCGATTACCAGCAGCTCGTAGCCCTGGCCGCGCAGGATATTGACGATGACCTGACCGACGCGTCCGTAGCCCGCCACAATCACATGGCCTGAGAGGGTATCGGGTACCAGCAGGTCCTTAGGCTCAGACAGGCGGTTTAGATACGGTAGCGGAATCCGGTCGAGGTATGGCGATAGGACAGTCGCCAAATGAATCCAGGCAGGCGTCAAGATCAATGTGATGGCCGTCGTTCCCAGCAGAAGGAGATATTTGTTCTGCGTAATCAGCCCAATCTCACGGCCCATCAGCGCTAGCACGAAGGAAAACTCGCCAATTTGG
>JBCCAG010000552.1:0-3366 GCA_039814955.1 Cyanobacteria bacterium P01_A01_bin.135 | reverse complement strand
GGCGATCGCCGCCTTTGTCTGCTCTTTTGGCTTGGCAGATTTGCGCGCAGCGGGGTTAGTATCAGCAGACTTAGGCATGATGACGTGACCTGTGTAGTTGCAGATGGGCAACAGGGTCCATAGATAAGCCCTGGCCGGCATGATTCAGCATACGTAAGGTTAGCGGTTGGGGGCAGTTATGGAAATCACGAATAGGAGAGATTTTGTGGCTGGTTGCCTTGCTTACTGTGCCTCAACGCGTGATGGAGCCAGCTCCTGAGGAAGGTGGGGCCAAAGCCCGCCCACTGCGTCAGCACTGCGGCCTCAAATGCGGCTATCATAGCCTGTGACGCTATGGGAGTACGGACAAGGCAGCTATGGGCAGACAGCGATCGCTTCTGGCGCTGATTTTAGGGCTGACGGTAGTGGCCGTGGTGCTGATCGCCCAGACCCCAGCCCGGCTGGGACTGGATTTGCGAGGGGGCTCGCAGCTCACCCTGCAGGTGCTGACCACCGAGGCGGTGCCCACTATTACGCCGGAGAAGCTGGCAGCGGTGCAGAGCGTAGTGGAGAACCGCATTAACGGCCTGGGGGTATCCGAAGCGGTGGTGCAGACCGCTGGAGAAGACCAGCTGCTGGTGCAGCTCCCCGGCGTCAGCGACCCGGAGCAGGCGGAGCGGGTGCTAGGCGGCACAGCGCAGCTCGATTTCCGCGAGCAGCAGCGGGACACCTCGGCCCAGGTGCTGGGGGCGCTGATTGCCAGCCGCGATGCCATTGAAGCCGACGAGACCCTGGAGCCCGAGGCGAAGCAGGCGGAACTGCGGGAGGCCGATGGGGCGATCGCCGCCCTATTTGAGAAGACTGAGCTCACCGGCGAGATGCTTACCGACGCCTATGCCGCCCCCGTCAGCGGCGGCTTGAACTGGGAAGTGGTGCTGGTGTTTAGCGACCAGGGCGGCAACCTGTTCGCCGATTTGACCAAGAACGTCGCGGGTACGGGCCGCACCCTGGGCATTTTCCTCGATAACCAGTTGCTGAGCGCCCCCACCGTACAGGTGCAGTATGCCGAGAGCGGCATCACCGGCGGGCGGGCCAGCGTCACTGGCAACTTCTCCACCGAGGAGGCCAACGAGCTAGCGATTCAGCTGCGGGGCGGCTCGCTGCCGGTGCCGGTGGAAATTGTGGAGAACCGCACTGTGGGGGCCACCTTGGGTCAAGACAGCATCCGCCGCAGCCTGTACGCGGGGGTAGGCGGCCTGGTATTGGTGCTGGTGTTTGTGGCCATCTACTACCGCCTGCCGGGGCTGATTGCCGATGTGGCGCTGATTATCTACGCCCTGCTCACCTTTGCCGTATTTGCCCTGCTGCAGGTGACCCTCACCCTCCCCGGCATCGCGGGCTTTATTCTCAGCATCGGTATGGCGGTGGACGCCAACGTGCTGATTTTTGAGCGCACCCGGGAGGAACTGCGGGCGGGCCGGACCCTGTACCGCTCTGTGGAGTCTGGTTTTTACCGCGCCTTCTCCAGCATTCTAGACAGCAACGTCACTACGCTGATCGTTTGCGGGGCGCTGTTTTGGCTGGGGACGGGGCTCGTCAAGGGCTTTGCCCTCACCCTGGCAATTGGGGTACTGATCAGCATGTTCACGGCCCTTACCTGCAGCCGTACTCTGCTGTTTCTGGTGCTCAGTGTCCCTAGTCTGCGGAAGCCGGAGCTGTTTTGCCCCAACTTAAATAAGCCTGACCTCAGCAAGCCCGCTTCCACCGCGTCCTGACTATTCTTTGTATGGCCATGAAGCTCCAAATTTCTAAACAGCGCCCCCTGTGGTGGTCCATCTCCCTGGCCCTGCTGATCGCCAGCGCGATCGCCATGCTGGTGTCCTGGCGCACCGTGGGCGCGCCGCTGCGGCCCAGCCTCGATTTTGTGGGCGGCACCCGGCTGCAGCTGGAGCGGGACTGCGGAGCCACCAACTGCGAGGAGCCCATTGACCTGGGGGCGGTGCGGGAGGTGCTGGCTGACGAGGGGTTGGCCAATAGCTCACTGCAGCTCTTAGGCCGCAACCGGGAGGCCCTGTCCATTCGCACGGCGGAGCTGGATGTGGACCAGCGCACCCAGCTGCTGGCGGCCCTGGATGAGGCGATCGGCCCCATCGATAACACGGCCCTACAGATCGACACCGTGGGCCCCACCATCGGGCGGCAGATTTTTCGCTCTGGGCTGACGGCGCTGATAGTCTCCTTTTTGGGCATCACCGTCTACCTCAGCGTCCGCTTCCGGCTCGACTACGCCCTGTTTGCCCTAGTGGCCCTGTTCCACGATGTGCTGATCACCATGGGGGTATTCGCAGGGCTAGGGCTGGTGCTTGGCATAGAAGCGGACAGCCTGTTCATTGTGGCGCTGCTGACCATTGTGGGCTTCTCCGTCAACGATACGGTGGTGATCTACGACCGCATCCGCGAGACCTACAAAGCCAACCCACAGCGGGAGTTTGGTGACATCGTCGATGATGCCGTCAACCAGACCCTGACCCGCTCCATCAACACCACCTTGACGACGACATTGGCCCTGGTGGCCATCTTCCTGTTTGGCGGGGAGACCCTCAAGTACTTTGCCCTGGCCCTGATCATCGGCTTCATTTTGGGGGCTTACTCCAGCATCTTTATTGCCAGCACCCTGCTGGGATGGTGGCGAGAGCGATCGCCCCTGCCGGTAATTGAAGAAGCAGACGAGCCGGAGCGGGACAACTTTGAAGACGGTCCCGACAACAAAGCCGTGCTGTAATGGATATCCACCTCCCCCCCATGGGCTGCGGTACCTGGGCCTGGGGCAACCGCCTCCTGTGGGACTATGACCCGGATATGGACAAGACCCTGGGTCAGGTATTCAACGCCTGCGTCAGCCAGGGCATCACCCTATTTGATACCGGCGACTCCTACGGCACCGGGCGGCTGAACGGGCGCAGCGAGCGGCTGCTGGGGCAGTTTTCCCAAGCCTACGAAGGCCCCAACGTCAAGAAGATTTGCCTGGCCACCAAGCTGGCCCCCTACCCCTGGCGGCTCACCCGGGGCGCTATGGCAGCGGCCCACCAAGGCTCCCGCCATCGCATGGGCCGGGTTGACCTGGTGCAGCTCCATTGGTCCACCGCCAACTACTTTCCCTGGCAGGAGAACGTGCTGCTGGACGGGCTGGCGGATCTATACGAGCAGGGCCTGGTGGGAGGCGTCGGGCTATCCAACTTTGGCCCCAAGCGGCTGCGGCTAGCCCACCAGCGGCTCAGCCAGCGCGGGGTGCCCATCAAAACCCTGCAGGTGCAGTACTCGCTGCTGTCCACCTACCCGGTGAACAAGCTGGGGCTGAAGGACGTATGTGATGAACTGGGGATTCAG
>JBCCAG010000873.1:0-1892 GCA_039814955.1 Cyanobacteria bacterium P01_A01_bin.135 | reverse complement strand
CGGTCTGCAACAGAGTGAAACGCTCGTATGGGCGGCTACCCCGGTTCGACAAATTTCCGTAAAGTCTTTTCCAAAATAGCTAGACAGTATGCCTGTCAGGTGGTACAACTGTTCTGAGTATCGAATACTTAAAAAATATGGAACCTCTCACCCAAGCTCAACAGGAGCTATACGACTGGTTGGTGGTCTACATCCGCGAGAATCAGCATTCTCCGTCGATTCGGCAGATGATGCGGGCCATGGGTCTCAAATCCCCAGCCCCGATTCAAAGCCGCCTGGACCATCTACGCACCAAGGGCTATATCAACTGGACGGAGGGCCGCGCCCGGACCATTCGCCTGACGGAGTCAGTCCACAACGGCGTTCCTATCTACGGCGAGATTGCTGCCGGTGGTTTGATTGAGCCATTTACCGAAGACGAAGAGCGGCTCAACCTCTCGGGCATTGAGCTGCGGCCTAAGGACTACGCCCTGCGGGTCAACGGTGACAGCATGATCGACGCCATGATTGCCCCCGGCGACATCGTCATTATGCGGCCTGTTCAAGAAGTCGATCGGCTCAAGAACGGCACCATCGTCGCCGCCCGGGTCGATGGGGAAGGCAACACGCTGAAGTACTTCTACCGTGACCAGGCTGAAATCACCTTAGCCCCGGCTAACCCCAACTATGAGCCCATCAAAAAGCCCGCAGAGCAGGTAGCCGTCCAGGGGAAGCTGATCGGCGTCTGGCGCGACTACAGCATCTAATCCCGAGGCGCGAAGGCCATCAAACCTGAGGTGATCGGCAGAAAGTCGGCATATTGATTGCCGACTGGCGGCCTCAGCGCGATACACTCCACACATTCACTTAATGTGTCTGGAATGGGTTCGGAGCCTTATGCAGCTCGTTGATTGGCTAATTGTCCTTGGTTATTTGATTGCCACCCTCGCCCTGGGGCTGGTTTTGTCTCGTCGGGCCTCTAGCAGCATTGCCGATTTCTTCGTCTCAGGTCGGCAACTGCCTTGGTGGCTAGCGGGCACCAGTATGGCGGCCACAACTTTTTCTATTGATACGCCCCTCTACATCGCCGGGGTAGTAGGTACCCGCGGCATCACCGGCAACTGGGAATGGTGGAGCTTTGGCGTGGCTCATGTGGTGATGGTGTACGTGTTTGCCCGGCCCTGGCGGCGCTCCGAAATTGTCACCGATGCCGAGCTGACGGAGCTGCGCTATGGGGGACGGCCTGCGGCGGCGCTGCGAATGACCAAGGCGTTTTTATTTGCCGTCCCCATTAACTGCATCGGCATCGGCTACGCCATGCTGGCTATGGTCAAGGTGGTGGACGCCCTCCAGCTCTGGCAGAGCGTAGGCCTTGATCCAGGGGAGAGCGGCAAGGTCATCAGCGTGATCGCCGTCAGCCTGCTGGTGCTGATGTACTCCGGCTTCTCTGGGCTGTGGGGGGTGGTCGCCACCGACTTCTTGCAGTTTGGACTGGCACTGCTGGGGGCGATCGCCGTGGCCGTAATTGCCGTGGGTCATGTAGGGGGAATGGCTCCCCTAATTGAGCAAGCCCAGGCGGCTACCGAGCACGACGTACTGGCCTTTTTTCCGCTGCAGGTGAGCGATCGCGCCCCTTGGCTGGCCTGGAGCCAGACGGCTGGCATCAGCGTCAGCAGCTTTTTTGCCTATGTGTTCGTGCAGTGGTGGGCGTTTCGCCGCAGCGATGGGGGGGGTGAATTTGTGCAGCGGCTGGCGGCCTCTAAAACCGAGATGGATGCGGAGCGGGCGGCCTGGCTGTTCAACGGGCTGCATTATGTAGTGCGCACCTGGCCCTGGGTGGTGGTGGCCCTGGCCGCGGTGGTGGTCTACCCCGATCTAGCAGACCGGGAGCTGGGCTACCCCATGCTGATGCT
>JBCCAG010000288.1:0-5187 GCA_039814955.1 Cyanobacteria bacterium P01_A01_bin.135 | reverse complement strand
GCGAGCAAGGCCCCTCCGCCTCACCCGCGCTGCGCCCTGATGCCAGACAAGCCCAGCGGTCTCAGCAGACTATCATCACCAATCTGCTGCAGCAAGCCCTGCGCGACGTTGAGCTCAACGTTCTCTTTGACGAAACGGTGATGCTGCTCAATCAGCAGTTTGATGTAGACTACTGCGGGGTATTTGAGCTGTTGTCCTACCAGCAGGGGTTTGTGCTAAAGGCAGGAAAGGGCTGGCCCGAAGGCGCGGTCGGCCAGTTCGTGACCCCCATCGATCTTAATTCTGCAGTTGGCTACCGCTTACTTTCCGGTGAGCCTGTTCTCATGGGCGCACTCCAGAAGGATGACCGCGCAGAGAGCTTACTCGCCTACCCGCCAGAGATCAACAGCTTCCTCAGCGTTTTGATCTCTGGCGCTAGCCATCAGCCCTTAGGGTACATCGGCCTCGCCAGTCGCCAAGGCCATCAATTTACTGAAGATGATGCTATTTTTTTGCGGGCGGTTGCCAACGTGATCGCCATGGCGATGGAGCGCAAACGGTCAGAGCAGTCGATTCGCGCCCATATTCAGGAACTCGCCTGTATGACGACCGTGTTGGCGAAAACCAACGATAAGCTAGCGGAGCGGAACCGTGAGCTCAACGAATTCGCCTACATTGCCTCCCACGATCTCAAAGCGCCGCTGCGGGCGATCGCCAACCTCTCAGAATGGATCGAAGAAGATCTGCAAGACCGCCCTGAACCCGGCATTGACTACTATATGCGGCTGCTGCGTAAGCGGGTTTTTCGCATCGAGAGCTTGCTGAATGGCCTACTTCAGTACTCACGGGTAGGGCGGACGCAGATTGAGGCGGAAAGCGTTGCAACAAGGGCCGTTGTTGTTGAAGTGGTTGACCTCCTCGACCCTCCCGCGACATTTACCGTTGTGGTGGGCGACAATATGCCGATTCTAAAAACTAGGCGCTTACCTTTGCTGCAAGCCTTTTCTAGCTTGATTAGCAACGCCATCAAGCACCACAATAGCCAGAGCGGCTGCGTTGAAATTACCGCTAAGCGGCTAGAGAACTTCTACGAGTTCACCGTGGCAGACAATGGTCCCGGCATTGCGCCAGAGCACCACGAGAAAATCTTCAGCATTTTTCAGGTCCTAGAGCCCCGCGACAAAACAGAAAATATGGGAGTTGGCTTGGCGATCGCGAGAAAGATCGTCGAGGCAGAAGGCGGCAAAATTAGCCTGGAGTCTGAACTAGGCCAAGGCGCAACCTTCAAGTTTACCTGGCCTGTTCAGTGATGGCATAAACCCTTTTCTAGGGTCTGGTGCTACGGCCCGGCGGGTGTAGTATGGCCTTGGCCACTTCTGCTGGGCCGATGGCCCTAACCAATAGCGCTTGCCATGTCTCCTATCCCATCTCCCCGCGATATTCTTGCTGCCCTGTTGCCCCATCTGCGGGTAGCCGCTGCCTACTCACGGCAGATTCAGTCCCGCATTGCCTCTCAACCTGAAAAAGGCGCGGGAGACAATTTTTTCGCCGCCGCCCTCACCGACGCCGATTTGTCTATTCAAACCTTTGTAGAAGTCGCCCTGCTGGGGCTATTTCCCGACATTCGCTTCCACGGCGAAGAGTACGAGAAAACCTACAACACTAAGTACTTCCGCGCCACGGACCTAGGGCCTATGGGGGACTACCTGGTTACCTTGGACCCTATCGACGGCACCCGCTTCTACCTGGACAACCATCCTAACTACCAAATTATTTTGGGGGTGCTCAACGCCGATGACTACGAGGCGGTGCTGGCCATTACCCCGGCCCAAGACTGCTACTACTACGCCCTGCGCGGCCAGGGGGCATTTGTGGGGCAACTCAGCGATGACCTAGAGGACTGCCAGCCGCTGCAGGTGGACCCCGCTACCGAAAAGATTCTGCTGGGCTGGGACATGGGGCGCTACGGCGCACAGCTCGGCCAGTACAAGATCGTCGATGTGAGAGCCGACTACTCCAAGACGGTGGCCATTCAAAATGTGAACGGACTGCTGAGCGGCGAACTCTCTGGGGCTATGCTGCGGGGCGGTAAGTTCATTGATGGGGCGGCGATCGCCTTTTTGGCCCAGCAGGCCGGCTGTATTTTGACGACCCTGACGGGTGAGGCGCTAGCGCCACTTGAGGACTGTCAAAATAATCAGCGCTCTGGCTTAATTATTGCCGCGTCTGAGGCAATTCACAGGGACCTGATGTCGGCCTATAAGTCCCTATAAATTAGGTGGAGGGTTTCTTGTATGTAAGAAACCCTCCACCTCAAGGTTAAAAGCGATGATGGCTAGTGAAGTATTCGCGTGATTCGGACGTCTAGCTCAGATGCGTTGGGGAAATCATGGCCGGCATGGGAGCGGGCTGCGTAGTTAGCATTGTGGGGGGATTCCGCTGCAATCTCGTAACGGGCTGACATCATACGGGCATTGGCGCAAGCTGCGCCTTCGCATTCGCGGATATCTACGAATACTTCGTAAGTATGGCTCATCGCAATCACCTCTTTGGTATTAGTGAGCATAAGCCTCCATCTATTTTCAGAGGGCAATTCTCTCCGTAGGAAAGCCTGACTTCTTAAAACAGCTTTGGCTTATTAAGGTCAGTATAAGAAGAGATGATGAGAGGGAAACGCATTGCGGACATCGCTTCGTAAAGCTCCATACTTTCACATTAAATGTTGCATTAATTTACATTTGCAGGCCGCGGAGCTATGGTAACCCCCTTCTCCGCTTGAATCTATTACAGATTGCGCAGCTCAAGCAGTGACCCTAAGCCTCGCCTATTGGCTTTCATCCCCAATGCCCTACCCCATCCGTTAGAGGGGGTGGCTTTGATCTCTATCAGCAAGCTGATGCTGAGTGAAACGCTGCTGGCCAATAATGATGCCAATGAGCAAGAATGCAGCGAAATTAATAATTTAGCAAAAAGCGTTTTGAGGATCTTGATATGGTAGGTAACTTAGTCGTTTGGCTAGCAACGGTTTTAAGCTTACTCGTGGTAGACATCATTGTCCCTGGGGTAGAGCTGCGGACGTTTACGGCAGCGCTGCTGGCGGGGGTATCCCTGGGTGTGGTCAACGCCTTGGTTAAGCCGGTGATTTCTACTTTGTCTCTACCGCTGACCTTTCTGAGCTTTGGCGCATTCAGTCTTGTTGTCAACGGTCTGTGCTTTTGGCTGGCGTCTTTCTTGGTGCCTGGCTTTGCCGTCAGCAATATCTTGGGCTTCATCTTGGGACCCATCGTGCTGTCGTTTGTGAGCACCTTTCTGGGTAAGTACTTTGCAGAGAAGTTCCCCAATCTGCAGCTTGGCGGTAAGTCTGAAATTACCACCACTGATAGCTAGAGCGTCGGGTCTTGCAGGCTGAGGTGTGGACCTGCGGGCATGGCTGCGCTAGGGCGCTAAGGAAGCAACGGCGGTCGCCCGCGTCGGGTTGCACGCTGCTTGACTCAGCCTACGGCTGCGACATTGTGT
Organism: Cyanobacteria bacterium P01_A01_bin.135; assembly: GCA_039814955.1. Lineage (GTDB taxonomy): Bacteria > Cyanobacteriota > Cyanobacteriia > CAKZMO01 > CAKZMO01 > JBCCAG01. The sequence continues at coordinate 1,692 of JBCCAG010000288.1, read as the reverse complement.
GAATCTTAAAGGGCCGGACTTTTTGCGAGAAGTCCGGCCCTTTGGATATAGCTTTGGTCACGTTGCTCAGAACAATTTTGGTGCTGAAGTCAAGCGTTACGGGGCCAAGTGAGACGCGCCACCATGCACAAATTATTGTGACGGTGGCTGTATCTTTATTCTGCCAATCTCTCGTTTGATTAGATAATTGAGCGGCACCCCTATCGAGGCTCGCCATGTCTCCTCGCTTCGCCACTGCAGCGGCCTGGAACCAAGCCGACCTACTGATGCAGCCCGCTATGATTCGCATCATCGACAATGTGCGTAAGCATTTAGAGACCTCTGACTGGCGGGGTGACTACCGAGATGTGACCACCTGGCCGGACGGTACCTGCGAGGAGGAGCGGCAGCGAGTACTACAGCTTCAGGAGGCTTTGAAGACGGCGAACTCGGAGGAGGTAGGGGATATTCAGGCGGCGCTGGAGCAGTTGCCCCGGCCCTATCCAGGGTATGAGCTGCGGCTGACAAAGGGCGATCGCACAGTTGCCGTAGATATTTGGGAGCTATGCTACCGGGTTTGTTTTACCAACTATGGGGAGGATGCGGCGGTGGTGGTGGATGAGAGTTTGGTAGATGAACTAGGAGATGTAGATTGGCAACGGCTGGATGATAAGGCGCAGGGACTGGTGGGAACGGTATTTGAGGCGCTGCCCAGAGAGTGACGTCTTGGAGGCAAAGGATTTGCATCGGGCCGCGATGCTGATGACTCAGCCTTGATATCTAGGGGTAGGGCAAAGAGGAGGGCGAGCAGTGCCCACCCTCTCTCAGATATGGCTACGCAATCGGATCTGGGGTAATCGGCGGTGGCCGCACCGCCACCGTCTCCTCCTCAAACAGCGTCCGCAAAAAGTTCACGTACTGGAACTTCACCGCATCTAGCTGCGAGAAAATCGTGTGGGGGTCCGCAATGCGATCGCCCCGGTATTGAATTACTACCCCCGTGTAGGGGCGACCATCTTCTGACTTCAGGTTATTTCTCACCGGGTAGCGCTGCTTGCCGTCCAGCCCGTCTAGGGCTAGGGACTCCTGCATCTCGGGCCAAATTACAAAGTCGGCCTGCTTCAGCCCGTTCGCCAGGGCCAACGCGTTAAAGATTGGCTCCGGCACCTGAGAGTCTCCCTGCCCCGCCGGCATGTAGATCGACCGCGGCGCGTGGCCCGGCAGCGGGCGGCGGGCCACGTAGGGGGCGTAGGTGATCGGGTCCGCCGCTTCCCAGGCGGTTTGCAGTAGGTTCAAACCGGGATGAAGCGGGTCGAGGCGCAGCAGGGTACCGATGAGTAGGCCTGCTAAAGCCGACAAGTCGGTCTCCGGCACCAGCAGCGACCAGAAGCCGGGTGCCCCGGTGGGGATAATGGCCTTGATTTTAGGCTCAATGGCCCCCAGCATATGGGCAAACTGGGAGCCTAAGGATTGGCCCAGAATCGCCGCTGGGTCGGTGTCGAGGCGAAAGGCGGCTTCCGTGACGCCGCTGTCAGCGGGTAGCAAACTGGTGGGGATGCTGAGGTTTTCCAGGGCCTTGAGCAGCAGCCGCAGGTCAATCGCCCCCTGACGGAAGGTATCCCGATAGGCCGCTAGATTTCTGAAGTTCAAGTAGGCGTCTTTGCTGGCCCCCGGCAGGCGCTCAGGGTTGACGGGGGAGGCGCTGCCCATAGT
>JBCCAG010000694.1:0-2640 GCA_039814955.1 Cyanobacteria bacterium P01_A01_bin.135 | reverse complement strand
GCCAGATTAAATCCGGCCTGAGCTAGGGCGATCGCAGTGGCGCGGCCAATGCCGCTAGAGGCTCCCGTAACTAGAGCGCAGGGGGATGAACCGGCCATTTCGGTATCTTAATTAACGGTTGCCCTGGTTAGCATAGCACTATAGCCACTGCACTGACTTTGCCGCCAAGCGGGGCAACACTGATAGCGCCATGCAAGTCGCTCAAGCTTTGGTGACTCATTTTTAGCTCCCATGGGTAAGCAAAAACACCCGCTGGGCCGCTCGCGTGACGGCAACATAAAGCAGCTGGTTGCGCTCATCGTGATTAGAATTAATGCCGATATTGGGCACATCGACAAACACATTTTGAAAGGTGGACCCCTGAGACTTATGAATCGTCAAGCAGTAGGCGTAGCCCAAATCATGAAATAGATTTTTGAGCTCCCAAAATTCTTGCCAGCGGCGCTCTGCTGCATATTTTTTTAGCAGGGAGTCGAAGAGGTTACGGCTGCTGTTGTGCAGCACCGTTAGGCTGCGGTACTTGTCTCCGTCGGTGACCACTTCTAAAAACCACACCCGCCAGGGTCCCTCTTCCCCTTCCACCGCCACCAGCACTTCGCACTCCTCTGAATTCTGCAGCAGCAGCGCATCCCCCGCCCAGCAGGGGCTATTGGCAATTAGCCGCTCCCCTACTACAAACTGGTCAGCATCCCGCCCATAGAGCACCCCCCGCGCCGCCCGGTTGAGCTGGTGAACACGGGCATTGGTGTAGGCTAAGGCACGCACGTAGTCTGAGTCTTGGCGGTAGGCTTGGCTCTCCAAGGCCTGAATTAGGCAGTGCTTCCACTGGGGACGGCGCAGGGCAAATACCCCCTGGGTGCGATCGCGGTTGGCTTGGGTCACGAAGGTGGGGTGACGCCTTGGGTTCTGCCGAATTTGGGTAGCCAAGACGCCAATTGGACCGCCGTAGCGGACTACCTCCGTCAGGTCGGTGCGTTCGTGAATTTGGCTAAACACCTGGGATTCTCGCTCATTCACGGGGGGCAGCTGGGCCGCGTCCCCCACAAACAGGATCTGGGTTTGCTTATAGAGGTCGGCCACTGATGCAGTGAGTAGCAGCCACAGCTCCCCATCCACCATGGAGGCCTCATCGACAATGACTAGGCGGTAGCGGTCAAAGCGATTTTCGCTGTTTGGGTCGGGGCGAAACACCTGCTTGCCGGTTTGGGAGTCAATTTCGGGCTTGAGGGCCAGCAGCTTGCAGCAGGTCATGCAGTCCACCTCCAGCCCCCAGATCTCGGCCATACGCATCAGCACTTTGGTGGCTTTATTACTAAAGGCCGTCAACACTACAGGGCGGCGATCGCCCGCCTGACGCAGTTGATAGATCAGCGCCTGCATCAAGGTAGTTTTACCGGTGCCGGCGTAGCCCGTCAGCAGGTGGAGCTTCTCCCGGCTGTGGACAAAGCTCAGCAGTTGCTCCAATGCCGCTTGTTGGTGGGGCGTCAGCTCCACTGGCGCGACTTGAACCGCTTCTTCCTGGTAGGTGTCGGCCTGGTCGGTATCGGCCTCGTAAGCGCCGTCGCCATGGGCATCGCTGGCATCAGGGGCAGCGGCATCAGGGGCAGCGGCATCAGCGCCAATGGAGACATCCCTATCTACTTCTGATTTAGAGTACGCCACTAGAGATTCCCCAATCAATAAGATCGCATGAACTAGTTTGCCATACCAATCGCGCGCTGCCCAAGGGCAATCCCCGGCCGCCTAGGAGCCATTACTGCCCAAAATCTCGCCAACGGGGGACTCGAAGATCGCCGGGGATGGCTGCGGGCCCTCAACTTTGATAATTTGGTGGGGCGTCCCAATCGCGATGCCTGCTGCTTCAAACGCTTTCTTAAGGCGGCGGCGATATTCCCGCGCCACCTCCCACTGCTTCAGCGGCAGGGTTTTGATCCACAGGCGCACCATTACCCCGTCGTGGCTCAGCCGGTCAATGCCCAGCACCGTCGGCGGCTCTAGGATGATGTCGTCCCAGGTGGGGTCGTGGTCCAGCTCTTGGGCCACAGCGTTGATCACCGCCAGGGCCTCGTCAATATCTGCCATATAGGAGACATCCACCGTCAGATCCACCCGTGACCATTCCTTGGTGAGGTTCTGCACCACGCTAATCGCGCCGTTGGGCACAGTGATTAGCCGCCCCTCTTCGTTGCGCAGCTGGGTAATGCGCAATCCCATATTTTCCACAAACCCAGCCACCTCTCCCAAAATCACCACGTCGCCGACGCCGTACTGGTCCTCTAGCAAAATCAAAAAGCCATTGATAATGTCGCGAATCAGGCTTTGGGCCGCAAAGGACACTGCCAGGCCCAAAATTCCAGCCCCGGCAATCAGCGGACCGACATCTACCCCCAGCACCCATAGGGCGACGAAGCTACCAGCGGTGACAAATAGAACTGTGGTGATGCTTTTGGTGACAGCGGAGAAGGTGGATAGCCGCAGGGTACGGCGCTGGGAGTCTTGAATCAGAAACCGGGGGGTCTGCTGCAGCACCACAAACAGCCGGTCGATCAAAATATCGTCTAAGCGGATGAGGAGATAGGTGATCAGGACAACCAGCAGCAGCTTACCGGGAATCCGCAAGCCCTCCACCATCAGCACCTG
>JBCCAG010000710.1:0-2542 GCA_039814955.1 Cyanobacteria bacterium P01_A01_bin.135 | reverse complement strand
GTATCCCAGCCCAAAACCGGGTCCGGGCTCCCAGCCGGAGGCAGGTAGGTCAAATTGCCGATACCGCCGATGTTTTGAACACAGCGCCATTGGGTAGGGTGCCGCAGCAGAACCGCGTCGACTGCCGGAACCAGGGGTGCCCCCTCCCCACCAAAGGAAATATCCGCCTGCCGAAAGTTAGCCACTGTGGGTAGGCCGGTGCGGTGGGCGATGCCGTCGCCGCGCCCAAGCTGCAGGCTATAGGCTAAGGCCTGAGGTATTGTAGCGGAGGGGCCTTCCAGGGATCCTCGGGGGCGGTGGTAAACCGTCTGCCCATGGGAGCCAATTAGCTGGGCGGGGAGCTGCTGCTGAATGGCGATCGCCGCTTGGGCAAAGGCCTCAGCAATGGCGTCATCTAGCGTAGCAAGGCGCTCCAGGGTCAGAGCCTCCCCAGCACAAACAGCCCAGATAGTGCGTTGCAGGTCGGGGGCGTAGGGGAATGTCTGGCCCGCGAGCAGGGTCACCTGGGGCTGAGCAGGCGGGCCAGACAGCTCAATTAGGGCAGCATCAATGCCGTCTGCCGACGTGCCGCTAATCAGCCCCACAACCCGCATCTTTTCTCCTGCGGATAATCCACTATCCCACCAGGGTGGCTTGGGACTGGTGCGCCTCCCGTACCGCCTGCCGCGCCCAGCGGTCTACGGCCAAAATGTCGTCCAGGGTGGGCTGCTGCTGGTGGTCGGCCCGGTGGCGATCGCACACCGCCTCAATCAGGACGGGAATGTCTAGGAAGCGAATTTTCTCTTCTAGGAACAGCGCCACCGCCTGCTCGTTAGCAGCGTTTAGTACCGCCGGCATCGTGCCCCCGGCTCGCCCGGCGCTGTAGGCAAGCTGCATACAGGGGTATTTTTGGTGGTCGGGCTCGCGGAAGGTGAGGTCTCCGGCCTTGACCAAATCCAAAGGCTCCCAGTTTGTGGACAGCCGCTCTGGCCAGGAGAGGGCGTAGAGCAGCGGCAGCCGCATGTCGGGCCAGCCCAGTTGTGCCAGCACGGAGGTATCCTGCAGCTCAATCAGGGAGTGGATAATGCTCTGGGGGTGGATGACGATGTCAATGTGGTCGTAATCGGTGTCGAACAGGTAATGGGCCTCGATCACCTCCAGCCCCTTATTCATCAGCGTCGCCGAATCGATGGTGATTTTTTGCCCCATGGACCAGTTGGGGTGCTTGAGGGCGTCCGCCACGGTCACCTCCGGCAGCTTCTCCACCGGCCAGTCACGGAAAGATCCCCCCGAAGCGGTGAGAATAATGCGCCGCAGACCGCCTTTGGGCACCCCCTGCAAACATTGAAAAATCGCCGAATGCTCAGAATCGGCGGGCAACAGGCGGCTGTTGTGCTGCTTTAGCAGGGGAAGCACAACAGGGCCACCGGCAATCAGGGTTTCTTTGTTAGCGAGGGCAATGTCCTTGCCGGCTTTGATGGCCGCCAGGGTGGGCAGCAGCCCCGCACAGCCCACAATTCCCGTTACCACCGCCTGGGCATCACCGTAGCGGGCCACCTCCACTACGCCAGATTCCCCCGCTAACACAATAGGCTGGGGCGTCACGTCAGCGATCGCCTCCCGCAGCCGTGCTTCTTGACTCCCATCGCAGATGGCAACAATTTGGGGCTGGAACTGCCGCACCTGCTGTGCTAGCTCTGTCACATTGCGCCGCGCCGCCAGGCCGACAACGCGAAACTGCTCAGGGTACTGGGTAACGATGTCTAGCGTTTGGGTGCCAATGGACCCTGTCGAGCCCAGAATTGTGATGGGTTTCACAGGAGAATACGCAAGTAATAAACTGCCATCCCCACTATAAGGCGCGACGTGATGCGGACAAAGCTTTATGGCAAGCGTCATATGTGATGAATATCACAATGCCTGCGCCCCAGCGTCACCCAAGCGCACGGCTGTCGTCACTAGAAAACCACAGAAAACATCACAGCCTCAAGTCTGCAGCGGTCACGAATAGCAGTCCCGCTGGCAGGAATAATAGAGTTATGGAGTTCTGATTGTCACACCCCGTCAAGCTACGGCGTATCCCTAGCTTGCTGCAGGATGGCCCTGCTGGCTTCGGTCTTCCGTTGGACTGGAGCCAGTCGCCTACGGGGCAGGTTTACACAGGAGGCTGATACAGCAGCCTCGCGCGAAAAACTCATACAAACGGCGTGCCCCAGAACCGCCAGTTTTCCTTATTGAAGGGCGATCGCCATCGCTTAATTAGAGACAGTTCTAGCCGCTGCCGAGGCCGGGTTTGGACCGGCGCTTCCCAGTAAAAGGCCGTGTTGACGGTGGTGGGGAGCTGGTGTTGAAAGTGCAGCGCCTGGTAGTTGAGCACATACTGCTTACAGTCGTGGACTCCCTTCCACCGCTGGTTAGCGCGGCAGGTTTCCCCAACGTACAGCAGCAGGTTTGCCGTTGTATCGATAACGAAGTAGAGGCAGGCACTGTCGGGGTGGCGGTCGGCGGGCCAGTTAAAGAAAAAGAAGTTTTGCTGCGCTAGGGCAAACGGCGCAATGGCCCC
>JBCCAG010000480.1:0-3802 GCA_039814955.1 Cyanobacteria bacterium P01_A01_bin.135 | reverse complement strand
GACAGCGCCACCCCAATGGGAGAGCGTCTACGCCGACCCGACCCGACCGCTGCTGCTCGACATCGGCTGCGCGCGGGGAACGTTTTTGTTTGAGATGGCACAGCAGCAGCCCCAGCGCAATTTTCTCGGCTTAGAAATTCGTTCCCCTTTGGCGGAAGATGCCCTAAGTCGCCGCGACCAGCTCGGTCTCACTAACCTGCACTTCATGTTCTGCAATGTCACTCCCTCTCTGATGCCGCTGCTGGCCTCCCTACCCAAAGGGGTGCTAGACCAGGTCACCATTCAATTTCCCGACCCCTGGTTTAAAAAGCGGCACCAAAAGCGCCGGGTAGTGCAGCCAGAGCTAGTGGAGGCGATCGCGGTGCACCTCTGCCCGGGGGGGAGTGTGTTTCTGCAGTCTGACGTTGAGCCCGTGGTGGTGGAGATGGGCAAGCGGTTTGCGGCCCATCGCCGATTTTCGTTGATGAATCAGGTGCTAGAGAGCCCCTTCCCCGTGCTGACGGAGAGGGAGGCGATGACCTTAGAGCGCGGCGACCCAGTCTACCGGCTGCAGTTTGCCACGGTGAATTAGCTCCAAAAAAATGCCGTTAAGGACGAAGTTATAGCTCGTTGCTGATTCACCTCTACTGCTATCTCCCACCCGCTATATCGTGCAGTTAAGCCCTAACGGCCCTCATCCCCTTTCCCGGTATAAGACGCACATAACGTTATAGGTTTTTCCCGATGGTTCAGCTCAATCATAGCCACAGCTCCAATGGCAAAGGACGGGTTTCTAACCGATTGCTGAACGCGATCGCCGATGAGGAGTACGCGGCCCTTGAGCCCCACTTAGAAAAGATAGATATGCCCCGCGGCATGATTCTTTACGAGCCTGGCGATGAGATTCAGTGGGTGTATTTCCCGGAGCGGGCCATGATTTCCATCGTGTCGCTGATGGAAAACGGGGCGACTACGGAGATTGGGCTAATCGGCAAAGAGGGTATGGTGGGCATCTCGGTGCTGCTGGGCCGGCGAGAGGCCGTCAATCGGGCGATTGTTCAGGTGCCGGATGGCGGCATCAGAATCAGAGTTGAGGTGCTGGAAAAGGCTTTTCGTGAGGGGGGGACCCTGCAGCAGATACTGCTCACCTACACCCGCACCATGTTTATGTACGTGTCGCAGCTCGCCGCCTGCAACCGTCACCACAAAATCGAGCAGCGGTTTGCCCGCTGGCTCTTGCACGTCAGCGACAGCATCGATTCCAATCAGCTGCCGCTCACCCAAGAGTTTGTCGCCGAGATGCTGGGGAGCCGCCGTTCTGGGGTCACCGTTGCGGCCCAGGCGCTGCAGCGGGAAGCCATTATTCAGTACCGGCGCGGGGTGATCACTGTACTTGACCGCGATCGCCTGGAGCAGGAGACCTGTGAGTGCTACCAGCAGATCCATCAGGAGTTTTCGCAGCTTTACAGTTAGAGACTCTATCGGGACCCTGTAAAGACCAGGCCCAAATACGATCTCTATACCGATAGCCAGCGGGCTACGTCCGATACCGTACAGACCAAGACTTTACGAATTTTATAGAATATTTGTGGCCCATAATATAACGTTACAAAGGCCCTCAATACTGGAATGCTGCGCAAAGGTGAGAAAGTCCGTTACTTCTTATGCTGCTATCAAAACGCTTCAGATGGGCCTGTTTTGCTCTGTGTGCCTCGGCAGCGTGGGGGTACCATTGAACAGCAAATTGCCCCTGGGGAGCAGCTTCTCTTCAGCGCGACCGAGCATGAGATGGTGGAGATTTACCAAGAGACTAAGGGCGACAAGGTTTTGATGGCCCAGTTCGCTAGCGCTGAGCTGAGATATATTTCAGGGGATGAGGTTCCGTAGCCGCTATGATGCTAGCGGTCACTTCTCTGGCATTCAACCCAACCCCATGGCTAAGCCCGCTGTATTCCTCGATCGCGATGGTGTCCTCAATGTGGAGGCAGGCTATATCCACAATGTAGATGATCTATGCCTGATTGCCGGCGCCGCTCAGGCGGTACGCCAGCTGAACGAGCGGGGTTGGTTCTGCTGCTTGGTGTCTAACCAGTCGGGTCCGGCGCGGGGCTATTACCCTGTGGCCCATGTAGAGGCCCTCCATCAGCGGCTCCTGCAGTTGCTCCACAACGAAGCAGATGCTCGCCTCGACGCCCTGTACTACTGCCCTTACCTTAGTCCGCCAGAGGGAGGAACTGACCCAGAGTTTGCCCTGTGGTCGACCTGGCGCAAGCCCAATCCGGGAATGCTGGTGGCGGCAGCTTGGGAGCATGACTTAGACATTTCCCGCAGCGTGATGGTGGGAGACAAGGCCACCGATATTGACCTGGCCCACAATGCGGGCTGCCGGGGGGTGCTGGTGACCACGGGATATGGCGATCGCGTGTTGTCGGGGGCGTACCAGCACCAGACGCAGCCGGACCACGTAGCGGCGGATTTGGCTGGGGCGGCGGACTGGATTTTGTCGATTGGGCCGTAGGGGCAAGCGGCCGCTTACTCCTACGGATGGTGGACTTGAGGGCTACCTTCTGGGCCTCCGTCAGAGGCAACGCAAAACACCACGTTAAACAGTTCGGCAAACCAGGGATGGGCCAAGGTTGCCCCGGTGAAGCTCAGCCACTGCAACGATGCGTTGCGGATATCGATTCCTTAATAGAGCATAGGTGACCATCTTCCATATGCACAATCCGATTAGCGATATCCAAAATGCGGTTGTCATGGGTCACCATCAAAATGGTGCAGCGGTAGTCCTGAGCCATCTGCTGCATCAGAGTCACCACATCGCGGCCCGACTTGCTGTCTAGGGCCGCGGTGGGCTCATCGGCTAGCACGATCTGGGGGCGGCACACCAGGGCCCGGGCGATCGCCACCCGCTGCTTTTGGCCGCCGGAGAGGTCGTCCGGATAGTAATGCAGCCGCTGTCCCAGCCCCACCGCATCCAGCATGGCGGCGGCTTTTTCCTCTTCTTCCTGGCGAGAAAGGTGGCTGTGGAGCTGCAGGGACATGCGCACGTTCTGCATTGCCGTGAGGCTCTCTAGCAGGTTATGGGCCTGAAAGATATAGCCAATGCGGCGTCTGGCCTCTAAAAGCTGCTTCGGGCTTGCGCCGCACAACTCTTGCTCCAGCACCTTTAGGCTGCCCTGCTGGGCCGAGCGCAGTCCACCAATCAAGCTCAGCAGCGTGGTTTTACCCGAGCCTGAGGGGCCGGTCATAATAATGATTTCCCCTGGCTGGATCGATAGGTTGATGTCAAACAGGGCCTGCTTACGCAGGTGACCCTGACCAAAGAAGTGATTAGCGCGGCCACTTTGACCGTGGGCGTCGCGATCGCGGGGGAGGTAATGGTGGTTTGCATAGCGATAGTGGGTTTGATGGAGCGCCCTAGAAAATACCAGCAGGGTCAGCAGAGCTCAGCTTGCGCACGGCGACCGCCCCGGAAATGCTGCACACGGCGATAGTGATTAGCAGCACCTGAACAATGCGGGTGAGCGTCATGTAAATCGGTAGGTTAGCGGCGCTGCGGGTCAGGGTGTAGAGGACCATGGAGATCAGGTTGCCGGGGATATAGCCTACAACCGCCAGAATCAGCGCCTCCTGCAGCACCACCCCCAGCAGATACAGCGTGCTGTAGCCCATGGCCTTCAGCGTGGCGTACTCCGCCATGTGGTCGGCAATGTCGCTATAAAGAATCTGATAAACGATGATGATACCCACCACAAAGCCCATAGCGGTGCCCACCATGAAGATGAAGCCGATGGGGGTGTTGGTCCGCCAGTAGCTGGCT
>JBCCAG010000825.1:0-2106 GCA_039814955.1 Cyanobacteria bacterium P01_A01_bin.135 | reverse complement strand
CAGTTTGTGATTCAGGTGCCGCCTGACCTACCCACCATTCAAGCTAGGCGGCTGCTATTGCAGCGGGTGCTAGCGAACCTAATCGGCAACGCCATCAAGCACAGCGATCGCCCTGATGGTGTGATTTCAGTTTCATTTCATGAGCAGGCGGCGCAGTATGAGTTTGGGGTGGCTGACAATGGCCCCGGCATCGCAGCGGAGTATCACGGGCGCATCTTTAAGATTTTTGAGACCCTCAAGTCTCGCGATCGCGCTGAGAATACTGGGATTGGGCTGTCGCTAGTGAAAAAAATTGTGGAGATGGAAGGCGGCGAGATTTGGGTTGAGTCTGAGCTGGGCCAGGGGGCTTTGTTTCGCTTCACCTGGCCAAAGCAATTGCCAGCTGTGGATTGAAATTGTTGAGAGCAGCGATTGAGGGCTAGCGCAGCGATACCCTCAATGCCGTCTGTAACAAAGGATTGTGCCAGGTTCGTCAGGAACCGATATCTGCCTGAAGAAATATTCCTAAGAAATGTAACGGAGCGGTTGGGCTGGCACTCTTATGTCGCTGTAACCCTTTCCAAGCAAAGGCCGTGAATCTCCGTACAAAAAATGCTCTCCGTTAGATTAGCGATTTTTATTAAAGCTTTCTCCAATTTTATGAGAAAAGCGCGATCGCCTCACTGTAATAATCCTTACACAGCTGGTGACGATTGGTGCTGTATAGACCACGCCCCTGGCTGCGGCCCAGCGCACCAAAGCGTTGGGCTAGACGTGTAATCCGCTCTATGAGGCCCCTTCACCATGAAGCACGGTAAAGAGAAGTTTTTTATTAAAGACTCCGGTTGGATTGTCGATAACCTGATTCCATTCGAGAGCCTAGAGTCCGTTTTTGAAAAGTACTGCCCCTGGTTTAGAATCCCCACCAAAGACCCCGTCGATAAGGACGAAAAGCCCCCCCTAGTCCCTGAGCGCATGTTCTGCCGTCTGTTTAAGCGGGGCGAGCAACCCGACGCCATGGGGTTAATCGAGCTCGGCCTAGCCATGGAACAAGAGGCCGCCACCGTCATTGATTTTGACCTGCGCCCCGATGACCTGATCGATGACGGCGACTTCAACGACGACGGCGAGGTGGATCTGGTGGTCACCGATATCCGCGAGGAGATGAATCGCGGCGGTGACTCTGACATCCCGGCCGGGTACACCTACTTTGGCCAGTTTGTGGACCACGACATCGCTCGCAGCAAGTTCCGCAAGCGCCACGAGAACCCTAGCCCTGAGAAGTCAGCCAACGTCAGAAATATTGAGAACGAGCGCACCTCGGTGCTGGACATCGACTGCCTCTATGGCGGCGGCCCCGAAGCGCAGCCGGAGCTATACGAAGCCGATGGCGCCCACATGAAGGTGGGGGAAAATAGCCCCACACCCCCCGGCGCGCCGGGCAGCACCTTTGAGAACCCGCTCCCTGGTGGCCAACCCAACGACCTGCCGCGCCATCCCGACAAGTCCGCCATTATCGGCGATGGCCGCAACGACGAGAACCTAGCTGTGGCCCAAACCCACTTGGCCTTCATCAAGTTCCACAACAAGCTAGCGGATAAAATCGCCAGCGAAAAGGGCCTCAGCGGCGCCGCGCTATTCGAGGCAACCCAGAAGGAAGTGGTGCTACATTACCAGAGCATCGTGCTCACGGACTTTTTGCCCCGCATCGTCCAGGAAGACGTGCTGCAGGATGTGCTCAAGAACGGCCGCAAGTTCTACACCGACCGGTTTAACGACTGTATGCCCATCGAATTCTCGGTGGCGGCCTACCGCCTAGGCCACAGCATGGTGCGTCCAGTGTATGAGTGGAACCGCATCTTCAACTCCAATCCCGACAATATTCCCGCTACCATGGAGCTGCTGTTTGAGTTCTCTGAGGTGAGCGGCAAAACGGCGGCTGGCCCTGCAGGCGCCGATCCCTTCTTTGGCAGCGCCACGGTGCCCTCCAACTGGATCATCGACTGGACTCGCTTCTACGATTTCTCCAAGGTGGCGGGTATCGACACCCATCCCCAGGTGAACTTCGCCCGAGAAATCGACGCCAAGCTGGCCTTTGCCCTGCGCAAGCTGCCTGAGTTCCAGGAT
>JBCCAG010000939.1:0-1592 GCA_039814955.1 Cyanobacteria bacterium P01_A01_bin.135 | reverse complement strand
CACACTACGAATAGTGCACGGAGAATTCAACGAGTTTTCTAGGTTGTAGAGCAGCGCCGAGGTCGAGGTTCCGACTAACTCAATCGATGCCTGCCCCCACTGCCTCCCGCACCGGTCGGTACAGAGTATCCCGCTGCTGCGCCGGACGCCCCGCCGCCGCGATCGCCCCCCGCAGCTCATCCACCGTCATGCAGGTGCCTCCCTTGGCCCCCGCCATAGTAGTAATGTGCTCTTCCATTAGGGTGCCACCGACGTCGTTGCAGCCCCAGTTCAGGGCCTCTGTCGCCCCTTCAAGTCCTAACTTCACCCAGCTTGGCTGGTGGTGAACCACCCACCGGCCCAAAAACAGCCGGGCCACCGCCATTAGGTGCAGCGCCTCTGCTAACACCGGCTGGTCGCGCCCTACCCGCCGCCGCAGGGGCTTGGGGGCTTCTTGGCCCACAAAGGGCAGCAGAATAAATTCGGTGATGCCCACATCCCCGCGCGCCTCGGCCCGTTGCTGCAGCGATCGCAGAAGCGACAAATGCCGCACCTGCTGCGCCGGCGTCTCAATATGACCGGAGAGTAGGGTGCTAGTGGTGGGCAGGCCGCAGCGGTGGGTGGTTTCCACAATCTCTAGCCAGGTGGCGGTGTTGATCTTCTCCGGGCACAGCACCTTGCGCACCTGGTCATCTAAGACCTCAGCCGCCGTCCCCGGCATAGAACCCACCCCAGCGTCCCGCAGCGCCTCAATCACCGCTGCATAGCTCAGCCCGTCTTCCCGGGCGATAAACTGCACCTCCTGGGGCGAAAACGCATGCAGGTGCAGGTCGGGGAACTCAGCTTTGATTTGCGCGACGAGATCGGTGTAGTAGCTCAAGGACGTCCCCCCCCGCTTCGCCCCCGGGTGCAGGCCCCCCTGCATGCAGATTTCCGTTGCCCCCAGGGCCACCGCATCTGCCGCCTTGCTGAGGATTGTGCTGCCATCGAGCCAGTAGGCTCCCTCGCCGCCGTCATCCCGGCGAAAAGCGCAAAAGCTGCAGTGCTGCTCGCAGATGTTGGTGAAGTTGATGTTGCGGTTGACGACGTAGGTGACCCTATCCCCCACAAGCGATCGCCGCATTTGGTCTGCCGTCTGCTGAATCGCCGCCAGCGCACCGCTGTCAGTCTGGGTAAGCAGTAAAATCGCGTCCGCCTCCCCCATATCTTGGCCGCTGAGGGCAGCGGTGAGAGCGGTGTCGAGGTCCTGTGCCCGGCCCGTCATAATTTGCTAAATCCTTTACCCTATAGTGTAACGGCTTTGACCAAGGGTGTAAGGGATTCAAATCAGCAATTCTCAGTTTGGTGAATTGGCCGTCTGACTACGCTTCCAGCCCAGAAATTTATTCGCGGGCTACCAGGGCAAAACCATAATGGGCATTGCTGAGTTCAAATAATTGGCCAGCAATTCTCAAAATAGCTGTGCTGCGGCGGCAGCGACGAAACAGCGCTCGCTCTTCTAAAATAGGTAGGGATCTTGCCGCTGGGATTAAACGCACGTAAAAGCCCTGAATTATAGACATGGAAGAATTTCTCAATAACGTCTCCCGCTACCCGCGCTACCTCATCTCCGT
>JBCCAG010000016.1:0-15739 GCA_039814955.1 Cyanobacteria bacterium P01_A01_bin.135 | reverse complement strand
TGCCCAAAGCTGAGGAGGAGAAAAAGCGCATCGTTAAGGTTAAGGTCGGTAGCTGAATTAGGCCCATTTTGAGAAGCAGGGGTTCCTCTAGTGAGAACCCCTGCTCAAACTAGAGCCATGCAGGGCTTAAACCTTGAGGGCCGCATGGGCTTGAACGTAGGACTGCGGTGCGATTGGGATAGGCTGAATGCGCCAAATTTTTTCAGCATATTCCCGAACCGCCCGATCCGAGGAAAATTGGCCCATATGCGCTACGTTTTGGATAGACATACTGGTCCAGCGCTCGGTATCGCCATAGGCCGAACTGACGCTGTCCTGACAGTCAAGGTAGGATTGGTAGTCCGCCAGCACCATGAATGGGTCATGGTGCATCAGATTTTCCACTAGAGGGCGAAACAGTTCTGGATTGCCGTGGGCGAAGTACCCCGAATTGACCAGATCCAGCGCCGCGCGCAATTCATCATTAGCTTGGTAATACTGCCGAAGGCTGTAGTCGGCCCTGAGGGCCGCTACCTCATCGGTACTGAGGCCGAACAAAAAGAAATTCTCGGCTCCTACGGCATCACGGATTTCAATGTTAGCCCCGTCCAGCGTGCCAATGGTCAGGGCACCATTTAGGGCAAACTTCATGTTGCCTGTTCCTGAGGCCTCCTTCCCTGCCGTAGAAATCTGCTCCGACAGGTCCGCCGCTGGGTACACCCGCTGGCCAAAGGTGACGTTATAGTCCGGCAGAAATACCACCTTGAGGCGATCGCCTACGTTTGGATCGCGGTTGACCACCTCCCCGACTGCCGTGATCAACTTGATGATTAACTTGGCCATGACGTAACCCGGTGCCGCCTTGCCGCCAAAAATAAAGGTGCGGGGCTGAATATCAATGCCGGGGTTGGCCTTAATACGGTTGTAAAGGGTGATGATGTGCAGCACGTTCAGATGCTGCCGCTTGTATTCGTGAATGCGCTTTGCCTGAATGTCAAACAGGGAGCGCGGATTAACGACGATGCCCGTGCGCTTTTGAATGTAGGCCGCTAGCGCTTGTTTCACTGCAAACTTGATTTGTCGCCACTCACGCCGGAACTGCGGGTCTTGGGCAAACCCGGCAAGCTGCCGCAGCTCGTCTAAATGCCGAATCCAGCGATCGCCAATTTTACGGGTGATAAGAGCTGCCAATCGGGGGTTGCTCTGCACCAGCCAGCGGCGGGGGGTGACGCCGTTGGTGACGTTGTGGAAGCGCTCTGGAAACAGCGCGTAGAAGTCCTTGAGCACAGTGGACTTGAGCAACTCGGTATGCAGGGCGGCCACCCCGTTGATCGCGTGACTGCCGACGCAGGCTAGGTTTGCCATACGCAGGTAGCGCTCCCCTGTTTCATCGATCAGCGACATGCGGGCTAGGTAGTCATTTCCTCGAAACTGCAACCGAACGATATCCAAAAACCGCTGGTTGATTTCGAAGATGATCTCCAGATGGCGGGGTAGAACGGCGCGAAACAGGCCAAGGGGCCAGCGCTCTAGCGCCTCTGACAGCAGGGTGTGGTTGGTGTAGGCGAAGGTATGGTGGGTGATGTGCCAAGCCTGGTCCCACCCTAGGTGGTGCTCATCTAGCAGCAGGCGCATGAATTCCGCAATGCCAATGGCGGGGTGGGTATCGTTAAGCTGCACCGCAAACTTCTCGTGGAAGCTATCTAAGCTGTTGCCTCGGCGGAGGTGGATGCGAATCATATCCTGCAGCGCGCAAGACACAAAGAAAAACTGCTGCTGCAGGCGCAGCTCTTTCCCCTCAGCAGCCTCGTCGTTGGGGTACAGCACCTTGCTGATGTTTTCGGCCAGGACTTTTTGGTTGACGGCTCCGTAGTAGTCGCCCACGTTGAAGGCCTGAAAGTCAAAGGACTCCGGTGCTTCTGACTTCCACAGCCGTAGGGTGTTGGCGGTACTGACCCGGTATCCCAGGATAGGAGTGTCATAGGGCACGCCTTTGACCACCTGGGCGGGCACCCAGCGCACCCGATAGTTGCCTTGGTCATCGGTGTAGGGTTCGGTATGGCCGCCAAACCCGACCTTTACTGAGCCTTCAGGCCGGGCCACCTCCCAGGGGTTGCCGTACTGCAGCCACTTGTCGGTAACTTCCACCTGCCAACCGTCTTTGATTTCCTGGTCAAAGATGCCAAACTCGTAGCGGATGCCGTACCCCACAGCGGGAATTTCTAGGGTGGCCAGGGAGTCCAGGTAGCAGGCGGCGAGCCGCCCTAGGCCGCCGTTACCCAGACCCGGCTCCTCCTCCTGCGCCACTAATTCCTGGAAATTGAGACCGGAGTCCTCCACGGCCTGCTTGACCTGATCATAGATGTCGAGGTTGATCAAATTGTTCTCAAGGTGGGGACCCGGCAGGAACTCCGCCGATAGGTAAGCCACCAGCCGCACATCTTGGTTGAGATAGGTCTCAATCGTATGCAGCCAGCGGTTGAGGAGGCGATCGCGCACCGTGTAGGCCAGGGCCATGTAGTAATCGTTTTGGGTGGCGATGCTGGGAAACTTGCCCTGCACATAGAACAGGTTGTCCGCTAGCGCGCGGCGCAGCGTCTCTAGGGATAGCCCAATGCGATCGTCTTCGATTTGCGTGCTAACGACCATCGATAGCAGACTCAGACAGGACAGTGTAGTCTAGGCCCCACGAGACCCAGCGATGGGATATTCCTGTGGTTTCCTCAACTGCCATAGCGCGAAGCTGGGCAAGGGTAGCGCCCTCTGTGTCCGCGTCCTCAAGCTCAACGTTGTCTAAGCAGGCCCGCGTAAAATTGGCGTAGCGGAAATTTGCGCCGCTGACTTCCGCGCCCCTTAGGTCAGCACCGCTCAAGTCCGCTCCTTCAAAATTTGCTGCCCGCAGGTCGGCTTGTGAGAGGTCAGCGCCCACTAGACTTGCATTGGATAGGTCGGCCCCAATCAAGTTAACCTCTTGTAGGCTGGCGCCGCTCAGGTCAGCTTGCCCGAGATCACTATCGGTTAGATTGGCCTGGACCAAAACCGCGCGAGTCAGATCGACGCTTTGCAAGTCGGCGCTGCTGAGGTCAGCTCGGGTGAGTTCGATGCCGCTCAATTTTGCCCACCGCAAATCAGCACCGTGTAATGAGACCTCGGAGAAGTCTCGATAGCCTTGGTTAAACTCGTGTAAAAGTGTTTGAACGTTTGTCACGGTCTCTTCCTCCTAATGCGTTCTCAAGTCGATGTTAGAAAGTTGTTCTACAGCCGCTTCTCATGTCATCTTCAAAGGCTTGCCACATCTGGGACTCCTTGTCATCGAGGACCTGTCTCAGACTTAAAGAAGACTGCTGTGCCTGCACGGGTTCGTGGCACGGCTCCACGTAGCCAAATTGAGCTAGGACAATTGTCGTAGAAACAACGCCCAGTAGGGTATGGTTCTCAACGACCGGAGCCTGGCAGACGTTGGCATCCGCGAGGATTTGTGCGGCCTCTTGCACGGTAGCGCTTAGCGGAATGCGGGTACAAACCTTCTGCCTCAGGCTGCCAACCCTCACGTGGCGTGGGTCGCAGTTGATCGCGATGACATTGCGAATGATGTCTTGTTCAGTGATGCTGCTGTAGCAACCGTCTTCGTGGCACTTGTCAACGATTAGGGCTCTCGATTGCTCATTCTGCATCAGGTCAATCGCCTCTTGAACCGTGGCCGAGCTACGAATCACAGACGGCATCACCATAATGTCTCTGACGGTTGTCATGATAACCTCCTTGAACCCTTTAAACTATTTGTAGATCAAGAGTTTGAGGAAGTTATGAGCGGCGCTATTAAAGTAAATTCGCACCGCTTGATTTAGCCGTTCCACCCAAGAAAACCTGGGATTTGGCTTGCCAGCGTCATCGGGCTGAACGGCTTGGTGATAACGCCCTTTGCATCAAGAGAGTAGAACGTCTGCTTATCGGCCCTAGCATTGCTACATCTATGTTATGGCCATCTACTTACCTACCCGCGGAGGGCTTAACAAGCCAGTGCTGTTGCTATATGCTTCAAATTAGTGCTGATGAAGCAATCGTCATAAGCGAGCCTTGCGATGCCTACAAAGTTTCTCTTTCAGATACTGTGCTTGCCCGCTCTGGTTGGCATCTTGAGCCTGTTTTCTTCGACGGCCTCAGCCGGCACGGCTGTTACAGATAAAGTGTCTTCTTACCTCGAAATAAGTTCTAATCAGCCTGGGAAATCGATGCATTGCGGGAATTAGGAACTAGGGGGGCTGTGCCTGCTCAGATGGCGAATCCGATTAAGGCGGATAGAAGGGCGGTCTTTTCAGTCTTGGCTGCCGCTAAGCGGTGGGGCCGATACCTGGGGCTACTTGCCGCTGGTTTTTGCCTAGTCTGCGGCCTGGCGACCGCAGCTTCCGCCCAGCCAGCCCTCACCTGGGAGGATTTACAGCCCGCTGAAGCTGCTCTAGAGAATCCCTACGCCCACCTATCGACAGAGCAGACCTACGACTTGGCCTCGCTGGAGCGGCTCCGAGCCTGGGTAGCAGAGAACCAGGCTGCCCCAGACAGTGTAGAAGCCCGAGAGATAGCGCGACTTGAAGAAAGGCTTCGGGCCCAAAACCTAGATTTGGAGGCGCTGCTCTCCCAGGTTGACCAGGCTAAGGCCTACTGGCAACATCAGTCTCGCTCGATCAATTCTCAGTGGGTAGATCGAACCATTCAGCTCGAGGGCTACATGCTGCCGCTGGACCTGACCTTCGCTGGACAGGCAAAAGAGTTTTTGCTGGTTCCCTTTGTTGGGGCCTGCATCCATGTGCCCCCCCCGCCCCCCAACCAAATCCTCTACATTCGGCCAGCGCGATCGCTGGAGCTGCCGGGGCTATTCACCAAAGTGATTGTGGAAGGGGAGCTGCGATCGCAGCCGGCGACCTACGAACTGTTTCAGGTAGACGGCTCGCGCCCGGTGGAGGTGAACTATGCCCTCACCCTTGACAGCGTGAGCTACTCAAACGCCTCCGGTACATCGGCGGCACCAGAACAATTCTCAGGGCCCTGGTGGCAGCGGCTGCAGGTGAGGGCGTCAGCGCTGCTTACCCAAGCGATAGAAGGCCAGCGCCAGCGATCGCCGCGGGCCTTCCTGGTGGGTCTACTGGTTGCCTTCAGCTATGGGGTACTCCACACCCTGGGGCCAGGCCACGGTAAGGCGATTATCGTGGCGTATTTTGTGGGTGAAGGCGGCAGCCTGCGGCGGGGGCTCACCATGGGCACCCGAATCGCCGTTTTCCACGTGCTGTCGGCCATTGGCGTTGCTCTATTGGTGAACCTAGTGTTGCGACAAAGCGCCCCGGAAAATTACCGGCTGGTGAAGCTGGTGAGCTACGGGGTGATCGCGATGATTGGCGTCTGGATGCTCTGGCGAGCCATTCCCCGGCGACATCTGCCTCAACCGGGAGTAGATGATTCAAGCAACACAGGCGACTCACTGCTCTACCCAAATCTAACCCAGCAGGTGACAGGGGCTGCTAGCCCTACCTCCGCTGAGGGCTGTGCCTGCCTATCCTGTATAGAGCCGAAGCGAGCCAGCGAGTGGCTTTCCCTGGCCATTGGCTCGGTGCCCTGCAGCGGTGCTCTGCTGATTCTACTTTACGGCTCAGCGAACCAGCTGCTGTGGCCCAGCATCGCCATGGTGGTTGCCATCTCGGTAGGCATGGCCATCACCCTCGCCTACATTGGCATTTTGGCGCTAGCGGGCCGAAACTACGCTACCCGTCAAGCTGGCCAACGTTTGGGCGGGCGCTACCGTGGCCTGCACCAGTGGATTAGGGTCGCAGGCGCAGGCTCGGTGCTGCTGCTGGGGGTGGGGCTGTTTGGCGTGACGCTGGCGGCGGGTTAGCCAATAGCCAAAGGCCCGTAAGCTACTGAAGCGCCGCTGACTGGGGCCGCACCAGCCCAACAAACAGGGCGCTAGTGATGAACATAATCAGACTGTAGATGGCGGCGGGGATGGCCATGGTTGGCGCATTTAGAAATGTGGGGGCGCTGGCCACGGCGATCGCCAAGGTCCCGTTCTGAATCCCCACCTCCACGGCGATCGCCTTTTTGCTGGGTAGGTCTAGCCTGGCCAAGGTGGCAATGGCAAAGCCCAGCAGCATAGTGCTCAGGTTCAAGGCTAGGGTCACCCCGCCCACCTGCAAAAAGAAGCTGACTACGTTGGCCCGCTCCTTAGCCAGCAGGCCAACAATAATCAGCGTCAAAAACGCGATGGAAAGCCACTTGACGCCCTTCTCTACCTGGGCGGCAAAGCGAGGGGCATAGTGGTGCAGCGCCATCCCTAGGGATACGGGAATCAGGGTGATGACGGCAATTTGAATCACCGTCGTCAGGAACGGGAGCTGCAGGGCGGCGGCTTCTCCCAGGAACTGCTGCATGGCCAGGTTGACCACCAGGGGGATGGTGAATACCGTAATTAAGCTGCTGAGGGCGGTGAGGGTGATGGATAGGGCGACGTTTCCCCGCACCAGGTAGGTCATCAGGTTGGAGGTAGGGCCGCCGGGGCAAGCGGCCAAAATGATGACGCCCACGGCTAGCTCAGGGGAGAGGGGAAACAGACTGGCGAGCAAAAAGCCCACCACGGGCAACCCGATGAGCTGGGCTACTAGCCCAAGGGCAACGGCTTTGGGTTCGACCATGACGCGCTTAAAGTCGCCAATGGTTAGGCCTAGCCCCATGCCCAGCATGATGATAAACAGGGCGAGGGGTAGGAAGACGGCGGTTAGAAGGCTAGATTCCATTTTTTGGGGCCATGCGACCTGACGATGGGGGAATATCTAAGATAATAGAGGCGATCGCTTGCCTAAACATTGTTTTCAAAAGTGCTCTAAATCACGCAGTAGTCTAGCTAAAAGGCTGAAAATCAGTAATTCGCATAGTCGGGCGTGCATTAATCAAGACCATCAGGACTCAGGGTGCCATGACACATGCTGACAATAGGGAGAACTTACCTGCGACCCAGCAGCAATCGATAAGAGATGTGCAGGTACAGGGCAATGACAACATCTTTAACGCCATCCAGGCAAAAGTCGTCACCCTGACGCAGAACAAGATTATCCAAGTCTCGGTTGATGAAATCAAGACCCGCCCCTTTGTCATCACCTCTCCTTACAAGGGGCTGCGAAGCTTCGAGCCAGAGGATAAAGACCAGTTTTTTGGCAGGGACCAGTTCATTGCCGGGCTCATCAATGAGCTAGAGCAGACTAACCTAATTCTGCTGCTGGGGGCGTCCGGCAGCGGCAAGTCCTCAGTGGTGCGGGCGGGGGTGGTGCCTTGGCTATGCCAGCAGTGGGGCACCCGGCTAGTCAGCTTGACCCTAACCCCTGACCAAGATCCATTTGACTCCCTCTACGCCAGCCTACTGAGCCGCTTTAGGCAGTCTGAAGCCCAACTGGCCCGCGTCGGACAGACCGATACCTTGAGCCAGCTCGTCACCCAGCTAAAGCAGCCCGACTCGTACTGGTTCATTTTCATTGATCAGTTCGAGGAACTGTTCACCACCAGCGACTCAGCCAAGCGCGATCGCTTCATTACAAGCCTGGTTCAGCTATGTCAGGACTACGCAGCTGATCCTAACCTTAAAGTCATGGCCACCATGCGAGCCGACTTTTTAGACCGGCTAGATGCTGACCCAGCTAACCGTCTGGCTAGGCTAACGGAGAAACACCGCCCGCTGATGACGCAGATGCACCCCGATGAGCTGCGGCTAGCCATCGAGCAGCCAGCGGCCCACCATGGGGTAGTCTTTGAGCAGGGTCTGGTAGAAACCATCATTAAAGACGTGCAGGGTCAGGCGGGATATTTACCCCTGCTGCAGTACACCCTAGACCAGCTTTGGGACTCCGAAGTGCGCGATGGCGGCATCCACGACCGAACGCTGAATATTCAGTCTTACCGCTTGCTGGGCGGGGTACGGGGGGCGCTGCAAAAGCGCGTCTCTCAGATTTATCAAGGACTAAGTAACCCTGAGCAACAGGCTGCGCAGCGCATTTTTTTGAAGCTGGTGGGGGTTGGGGGCGATCGCGCCACTGATAGCGACTGGAAGCCGGTGCGCAAGCGAGAGCTGCGATCGCGCTTTATGGACCCGCTGGAGCAGGCGGTGCTGGTGAAGCTAATCGACGCTAGTTTGCTGGTGAGTGATGCCCCTGCAGCCAGTAGCGCTTCAGAGGCGACGGTGGAAATTGCCCATGAGGTGTTGTTGACCTCTTGGGATGAGCTGAGAGGCTGGATTGAGCAGAACCGTGAGGCGATCGCCCTGCGAAATCGCATTAATGAGGACGCCGCTCACTGGGAGCTGGAAAAGCTCGACGATGAGCTTTGGGGCGGGACAAAGCTAGGGCAAGCGGTTGACTTACAGAACGACCCAACTTTTAACCACATTCTTGGCGGATTTAGCCCAGGTATCTTAGCGTTCATTGACGCCAGCGTCAGTTATCGGGACCGCCAAAAGAACGCAGAGGAGGAGCGCCGTCAGCGGGAACTAGAGAACGAGCGCAAAGCGCGAAAGAGTGCTCAGAGACTGACAATAAGTATGGCGATCGCAGGTGTGCTTTTATCGATCTCGGGTATCACATCTGGCCTTCAGTGGCGGAAGGCAGAGATAGGCTGGATTGAGTCTTTGACGCAATCTGCCAACGCTAGTTTCGCGGCAAATCGAGTTTCTATGGATGGGCTAATTAGTGCTTTAGAGGCTGGAAGTCGATTACAGGATCTACCTTTCGGCGGTTCAAATCAAGATCTCCAAACCAGCGTTCTAACTGCGTTAATGCGGTCTATGTATTGGACAAGGGAGAAAAATAT
Organism: Cyanobacteria bacterium P01_A01_bin.135; assembly: GCA_039814955.1. Taxonomy (GTDB): domain Bacteria; phylum Cyanobacteriota; class Cyanobacteriia; order CAKZMO01; family CAKZMO01; genus JBCCAG01. Next base: position 6,919 of record JBCCAG010000016.1, on the reverse strand, counting down.
TTTACAGGATCATCAGGACATTGTTCAAAACGTTAGCTTCAGCCCGAATGGTGAGCTAATTGCCACTGCTAGCTATGACAATACAGTCAAACTATGGCGACAGAATGGAAGCTTGCTTAAAACGCTGACAGGGCACACCGCTCCGGTTATGAGTGTTGATTTTAGCTACGATGGCAAGCTGATAGCCTCTGGAAGTATGGATGGAAGTGTCAGGATTTGGAGTAGTAGTGGCGAGCTAATACAGACGATTCTTGCCCACGATGACTGGGTATTCGGAGTTGGCTTTGGTCCAGACAATCAGATTGCGACTGCTAGTAATGACGAGACTGTGAAATTGTGGCGTCTTCAAGACGGCCACTTACTACAGACTCTGGAAGGGCATCAAGCCCCGGTAAGGCAAGTAGAATTTAGCCCTGGCGGTGATCAAATTGTTACAGTTAGTGATGATAGGACCATAAAACGATGGAGTAAGGGCGGCGAAGTACTTACAGACAGTCTTGAAGAGCATTCTGATACGGTTATGAGTGTTAGTTTTAGTCATGACGGTCAATTATTTGTTACTGGTAGCTTGGATGGAACGATAAAGCTTTGGAGTCGGAACGGGAGGCTATTAAGGAGTTTTGAGCATCCTGAGCAAGTCTGGAGCGTCGATATCAGTGATGAAGAAACTATTGTCTCCAGTAGTCCAGATGGTACGCTAAGGCTTTGGTCATTAGATGGCCAGTTGCTAGATGCTTGGGACGGCCACGAAGGACAGATTCCTAGTATAGCTCTTGGGTCAGATGGCAAAGTTCTCGCATCTGCAGGTAACGATGGTAGCGTAAAGCTTTGGCAACTCGATAGAAGTAATCTGACTGTGCTCAAAGAGCATCAAGGTGCTATCAATTGGATTGATTTCAGCTCGAATAGCAATCAAATTGCTAGTGCGAGCACTGATGGTACAGTTAAGCTTTGGAATCGCGACTCCAAAACGTTTGTGAAATTAGAGGAAAACGACGCAAGAATAAATACTGTCAGCTTTAGTTACGATAGTAAGCTCATTGCTAGCGGAAGCGATGACCAAAAGGTAAAGATTTGGGATGAAAATGGCGGGCTGCAGGAAATTTTAGAAGGACATCAAGACAGGGTAATGGCTGTTAGCTTTAGCCCTAGTTCTCAGACGATTGCATCTGCCAGTGCTGATGGAACAGTAAAGATTTGGGGACTATTGGATAATGAAACTACGACTCTAGAAGAACATGAAGGAAGAGTCTTAAGCTTGGCTTTTAGCCCGGATGGAAAAACTATTGCTACTGCTGGGGATGACCAGACTGCTATTCTGTGGAGTGCTCAAGGAGAGATACTTCAGACCTTGAGAGGACACAACGATACAGTTCGCCACGTTGCCTTTAGCCCAGATGGAGAGACAATTGTTACGGCAAGCGCTGATAGAACGGTAAAGCTTTGGCAAAAGAACGGGACTTTAATTACAACATTGACTGGCCATAGACAGAACGTTGCTAGAGTTGCCTTTAGCCCAGACAGTAGTATGATTGCCTCCGCAAGTTCCGATAAGACAATAAAGCTGTGGAGGCGAAGTGGAGCTCTAATTGCAACGTTGTATGGACATGAAGGTAGTATATATGCTGTAGACTTTAGTCCTGATAGTAAATGGCTAGCTTCCGGAGGCAAAGACAAATCTATTATTTTATGGAATATTGCGAATTTAAGCTTGAACAACTCTTTAAAAAGAGGTTGCAGTCAAATCCGCGATTATTTAGACATCCAATTGAAAAATTCTCAAGAGCTCTGCAATTAATGCAAAATTCAAAGCTCAATAAAGCAATAAATTGTGTGCCCAAAAGCATAAGTCTCATCTTGGGGTTTGCGCAAAGCGGACCTGTCTCAATGATTGGGCTGACCAGGCTCCGTCTCATCATAGCCCTCACGTGCTTCAATACGAATGATTCGGCCTCTAAAGCTGCTTTTGTCCAATGCCTTTGCAGCCTTATACTTGTCATTAAGACTACCGCTTAGCGTGACTTTTGCAACGGAGCTACTACCGTTGCAGTCTATCTCGCACCAAGTCACCTTATTATTGAAGAGTTTATTCAGATCAGACTCTGTAGCACCAGCATGCAAATTCCTTACAATGAGCATTTAAACTTCCCTGAGTGGTGGTCAACTTGTCCAAGCTTAGATTGGAAGCTTCAATTGCAGATTTGAGCTATTGGCCCATAGCTTATGGCAAATATAATAAGCCTATTTTGAATTTTAGGAAAGGCATTATTGCGTGTTCTTGATGTGCTTGCAGAATGACTAATCTATAATCTCTTCTGTGAAATTGAGTGTAACGAGCGGCACTATGCACTATAAGCAAGCATAGTGATGTCTCAAGCTTTCCGATGACCCTGTCCGTGTTTCTTGTATCGAGAGTTCACAGGCTGCTAATGCTATTACACGGGTACAATCCTTAAGCATTGCTTTACGTCTACGGCCCCCAGCAAAGTGCTGGCGACATCGGCATCTCCGGTCAAGACAACGCCACCGCCTTCATCAACGCCGCCGGGGCAGCTACACTCGACCAGTCCCGCCACCACACGATCATCAACTACTACTACCGGGAAGAGGTGGCGATCGCCACTGACGATGAGGCCGTCCCCGACGACATGCCCTGTCCCTACCGCGGCCTATACCACTTCGGCCACGATGACGCCGAGTACTTCTTTGGCCGCGAGGTATTCATCACCGCCCTCACATCCTGCTGATTACCGACTAGTTTGAGGAGCTGTACACCCTCAACGCCGGTGATGCTGCCCGGCAGCGGTTCCTCGACTGCTTGCTCACCAGCCTCTCGGCCAAAACCGCGGGGGGGGAGTCTTCTTTCGTGCTGGTGGCCACCATGCGGGCTGACTTTTGGGGTAACGCCCTGGCCTACCGACCTTTCGCCGATGTGCTGCAGGCGGGCGACATCAAGATTGGGGCCATGAACCCAGAGGAGTTACCCAGGTGATTGAGCAGCCCGCCCAAAAGCTGGGGGTCAACTTCGAAGATGGGCTGGTGAGCCGGATTCTCAAAGACGTCAGCGACGAGCCGGGCAACCTGCCGCGATATTGTGGGACGCTGACGGCAACAGGCTAGTGACCTTGGAGGGCCACGACAATCCTATTGAGAGCGTTAGTTTTAGCCCCGATGGCAAAACGGTGGTGACTGGAAGCTGGGACAGGACGGCAACGCTGTGGGACCTGCAGGGAAACGAACTGCAAACGCTAGAGGGCCATACAGGCTGGGTCCGTGATGTCGCTTTTAGCCCAGATGGCTCACACATTGCTACGGCGAGCTCCGATCAAACTGTGCGGCTCTGGGAGCAAGGCGAGGAAGGATTTGAGCTCAGGAGAACGCTTTGGGCCCACAACGGCCCCGTCAACAGCGTCAGCTTTAGCCAAAACGGCAAGTACGTGCTGTCTTCTGATGGATCGGGCCGATTTATCTTAGGGCCTGTCGACCTCAATATGGATATCGATATGCTGTTGCAGAAGGCCTGTGATTGGGCCAGCGATTACCTCCAGCACGGCTTTGATGCAGCCGAGAACCGTCAACTGTGCGACGGTGTATGACGCTGCCGGTATAGCGTCCACAGACACCCCGCCACAAATGGCGCCCACAGCAGCGATCGCACCCAGGGGCTAATATTCCAGTCCAGGTCCCCCGCCGTCAGCTTGATGATGTAGTTGTAGTAGGCAAACACCGACAGGCTGCCCAGAACCGGCCCCCACTGCACCGGTTCCTTCCTCCTACCTAGACCCACCCCCACCGCAAAGGGCACCATCCAGGTAAAGTACCAGGCCCGAATAATCGGCGTCCACACCATTAGCGCCACGAGGTAGCTCAAAATAAACTGCCCCAAGGTGCGGCAGCGCAGCAGCAGCACCAGGGTCACCGCACCCAGGGGCAGGGCAATCCAGCTATTGCTGAGGGCTGAGGCGGGCCACACCTGCTGCGCCAAATGGGGAAGTAGGTCGGCGCTGCGCTCCACCATGACAAACTCCGATTCTACCGGCACCAGCGGGCAGCTCGTGGCATCGCAGTACGCTAGGGCCGACAGCCCCATGGGCAGTAGCCCAATGACGCCTACCGCGATCGCCATCCCCCAGCGGGGCCACAGCCCCCTCGCGCTTTTCACCTGCCGCCAGGCCAAGAACCCTATCACCGGCAGGGACACCCACTTTACCCCGACGCTAATGCCCACCAGCAGCGCCTGCAGTAGGGGAGCTAACCGCCAGCAGCTGCCCTCGGCTACCTCATCACAGTCAAATAGCCAGGCCACCACTAGCGGCAGCATCAGCCAGCTGTCGTAATGCCCCCCGCCAGAAAAGCTATAGATAATCAGCGGGTTCCAGGCGTAGAGAATGGCCCTGGCCCTAAAGCGCCGCCACAGCAGGGCGCAGATCCCCAAATCTGCCGCGACAAAGGCCAGCTTAAACACCAGCAGCGCCGGCTCCACCGGGGGCTGCTGCGGCTGAGTCAAGAAAGCCAGACTGCGGAAGGCTAGCTGGGTCAAGGGCGGGTAGATGGCCGAGACATCGGGGTGATTGATCAATACCCACCAGCTAGTGCGAAAGGGCTCTAGAGTTGCTGCATCTGGGGCAAAGTCGTAAGGGCTAAAGCCCTCTAGCTGCACGTAGCCCTCCCACAGGTAGCGCCAGATGTCGCTGCCGGGATACATAGGTAGAAAGATGAGCCGGGGCACTAGAGCCATTACCCAAAACCACAGCACCGGTAGCCTACTGCCCAACAGCCGCCAGCTCACGGCATAACCCGCCCCCATCACCCCAATGCCCACCAAAAATTTCTCAGTGTTGCCGGAGTAGTGGAACAGGCCGTGGTCGCTGGCGTATAGGCTCCCTAGCGTCAGGAGAACGGCACTCAAGGCCAGGGTGAGCTTCCACCAGCGAGGATGGGGGGGACGAGTGGATTGGGCCATGGGGGTTGGGGTAGTGGCGTTGGGCTACGGCGGTATCATAGCCCTGTAGCAAGACTTGAAGGTCGGTGAAATTCTACCCCTAGGCCGCGATCGCCAGATTAAATCGGCGTTTGATCCAGATGAGACCATCGTTAGCTAAGGCCCTCCCCTGCAGCACGGCAAATACCGCCACCACCTCACACAGATACTCCACGGGCTTAAAGGTCAAGAAGCTAAAGGCCAGGTCGCTATAGCTCGACTCGTACACCGCGTAAAATTCGAAATCTTCCACCAGCATGGCCTGCAGCCCGCTAACCAGCGCAATCCACAGCCCCGCTATGGTGAGCTGCGCTCGGGTCTCCTGCACCGATTGAAACAGCCGGCCGCGCCAATCAAACATCGCAAAATCGCCCATCGCAAAAATCCCCCCCAATCAGCCTGAATCTGGTTTAAGCAGGGTCGGCAACAGGTGCGCCGCTCATATCTATTCAGTTTACGAACAACCTAAGAAAATGGGAGCGGCCTGCCCCTTAAAAATTTCTGATGGAACAGGCGGGTTTCATAGGTAAGGCTCTGGGGTGAGCCAGGTGAAGCAGTGGCTAAAGCTTGTTGCCATTGACACACTGGCTTGTGCTACAACATGGTAACCCCAGCGCATATGACCACGGTTGGGAAAACACCCAGACTAGGGGGAAATCTGTGAAGATTCTCGGGATCTCAGCCTATTACCACGATAGTGCCGCCGCTCTCATCGTTGACGGAACTATCGTGGCGGCAGCGCAGGAAGAGCGCTTCTCCCGCAAAAAGCACGACGCCCGCTTCCCCCGCAACGCCGTGCGCTACTGCCTCAGCGGCTCCCCCCTGGGCTTCATCGACCTGCGGGAAGTGGACCAGGTGGTCTTCTATGAAAAGCCCCTGCTTACCTTTGAGCGCCTGCTAGAGACCTACCTGGCCTACGCGCCACGGGGCTTTAGCTCCTTTGTTACCGCGATGCCCGTGTGGCTGAAGCAAAAGCTTTACCTAAAAACCCTGCTAAAGCGGGAGTTTGCCGGCATCGGCGACTGCAAAACCAAGCAACTGCCGCCCCTGCTGTTTACCGAGCACCACCAGGCCCACGCTGCCGCGGCCTTCTTCCCTAGCCCTTTCGAGCAAGCGGCAGTGCTGTGCCTAGATGCGGTGGGGGAATGGGTAACCACATCCGCTTGGCTGGGGCAGGGCAACCAGTTGACTCCCCAGTGGGAGCTGAACTTTCCCCATTCCTTGGGGATGCTGTATTCGGCCTTTACCTATTACGCCGGATTTAAGGTGAACTCGGGGGAGTATAAGTTGATGGGGTTGGCTCCTTACGGCGAGCCTAAGTACGCCCAGCTAATCCTAGAACACCTAGTAGACCTGAAGCCGGACGGCACCTTCCGGCTGAATATGGATTACTTCAACTTTGCCACCGGCCTAACCATGACCAACGGCCGCTTCGATAAATTGTTTGGCGGTAAGCCCCGGAGGCCGGAAACCGAGCTCACCCAGCGCCATATGGACCTAGCGGCGTCGGTGCAGCAGGTGACTGAAGAGATTGTATTTCGCTTGGGAAGCACCTTGCACCGCGAGACCCAGCAGCCCTACCTGTGCCTAGCGGGTGGGGTGGCACTCAACTGCGTGGCCAACGGCAAGCTGCTGCGGGAAGGGCCATTCAAAGATATTTGGGTGCAGCCAGCGGCAGGGGATGCGGGCAGCGCCGTAGGTTCAGCCCTCGCAGCCTGGTACCAGCACCAGGGCCAGCTCCGGGAGGTGAACGGGGAGGACCAGATGGGCGGCGCTTACTTAGGGCCGCAGTTTTCTCAGGTGGAGGCGGAGGGCTACCTGGACGGGGTAGATGCGGTGTACCGGGTGCTGCCGGAGGAGCGGCTGCTGGAAGAGGTGGCGGATCTGCTGGCGGCGGGCAATGTGGTGGGTTGGTTTCAGGGGCGGATGGAGTTTGGT
>JBCCAG010000616.1:0-3020 GCA_039814955.1 Cyanobacteria bacterium P01_A01_bin.135 | reverse complement strand
TCGGGACCTGTTTGAACAGGCCAAGACCAACGCCCCCTGCATCGTATTCATTGACGAGATTGACGCCGTGGGTCGCCAGCGGGGCGCAGGCCTTGGCGGCGGCAACGATGAGCGGGAGCAGACGCTGAACCAGCTCTTGACTGAGATGGACGGCTTTGAGAGCAACACCGGCATCATTATCATCGCGGCCACCAACCGCCCCGATGTACTGGATGCGGCGCTGCTGCGTCCGGGCCGCTTCGACCGCCAGGTGGTGGTGGACCGCCCCGACTACTCGGGCCGCCTGGAGATCCTAAATGTTCACGCCCGGGGCAAGACGCTGTCTAAGGATGTGGACCTGGAGAAGATTGCCCGCCGTACTCCTGGCTTCACCGGCGCAGACCTGTCTAACCTGTTGAACGAGGCCGCCATTCTCGCCGCCCGCCGCAACTTGACCGAAGTCTCCATGGATGAGGTCAACGACGCCATCGACCGCGTCCTGGCCGGGCCTGAGAAGAAGGACCGGGTAATGAGCGAAAAGCGCAAGTCTCTGGTGGCATACCATGAGGCGGGCCACGCCCTGGTGGGCGCGCTGATGCCCGACTATGACCCCGTGCAGAAGATCAGCATCATCCCCCGCGGTCGGGCCGGTGGCCTGACTTGGTTCACCCCCAGCGAAGACCGCATGGACTCTGGCCTGTACTCCCGCTCCTATCTGCAGAACCAGATGGCGGTAGCCCTGGGTGGCCGCATCGCTGAGGAGATCATCTTCGGTGAGGAAGAGGTGACCACGGGTGCCTCCAACGACCTGCAGCAGGTGGCCCGTGTGGCTCGCCAGATGGTGATGCGCTTCGGTATGAGCGATCGCCTGGGCCCAGTAGCCTTGGGTCGCCAGCAGGGCAGCATGTTCCTAGGTCGCGATATCTCCTCGGAGCGCGATTTCTCGGAAGAGACCGCCGCTGCCATCGACGACGAGGTGCGGGACCTGGTAGACGAGGCCTACCGCCGCGCTAAGGATGTGCTAGTGGGCAACCGCAGCGTTCTGGATACGCTAGCCGACATGCTGGTGGAGAAAGAGACCGTGGACGCTGAAGAGCTGCAGTCTCTGCTGGCCAACAGCGATGTGAAAGTGGCGGCGATCGCCTAGTTTCCTCAACAGTTCCTCGCCGTTGGCGAGGAACTGTTGGAATATGGTTTGCGGGAGTCGCGATGGCGGCTCCCTTTTTGCTTTCTATGTGTGGCTATGGACCTCACTCCGATTCGCAACACTTGGCTGCAGCAGCTCAAAACCCATCGGGCGATCGCGGTGATCCGCGCTGACGATGCAGACATCGCCTGCAAAATGGCCACCGCCGTCGCCGCTGGGGGCATGCGGCTGATTGAAATCACCTGGACCACAGCGCAAGCGGCAGCGGTGATCACTAAGCTGCGCGCCGAGCTGACCGACTGTCAGATTGGAGTAGGCACCATCTTGACAGAGGCGGCGCTGCAGGAAGCCATCCACGCCAAGGCTCAGTTTGCCTTTAGCCCCCACACCAACCCGGCCCTGATTACCACCGCCTGCCGCCACGGGCTGCCCGTGGTGCCCGGAGCTCTATCCCCCACTGAAATCGTCACGGCTTGGCAGGCTGGGGCGGCGAGCGTCAAGGTGTTTCCTGTGCAATCCATAGGCGGGGCGGTGTACCTACGAGCGCTGAGCAGCCCGCTGGGCCACATTCCCTTAGTCCCGACCGGCGGCGTTACTTTGGAGAACGCGCCAGCGCTGCTGCGGGCGGGCGCGGTGGCCGTAGGGCTCTCCACGGCGCTGTTTCCAAAGCAGGCTTTAGCCCAAGGAGACTGGGAAGCGATCGCCGCTAGGGCCCGCATGCTTGTTGATGCGGTATCTAAGGAGAAGTAACCGGCTCCAAGCCACTCGGTCCATGGCAAACCTGCGACCAGGACAGTAAAATATATTAAGTAAGGTTAACCTCCGCTTTGATTAAAGCGCATATTTGAACAAGCCCAACCCGTGCTCGATTCTCCCTCTGCCTCTACCGCCCCGCTGCGTCAATCCCCAACCCAAACGGACATCGCCATCATCGGCGGTGGTATCGTTGGCATGACCCTCGCGGCAGCCCTTAAAGATAGCGGTCTGGACATCACCATCGTTGATGCCGCGCCTCGGGAAGCGGGGCTGAAGCGCCAGCGCGCCTACGCCATTACCCTGCTTTCGGGCCGGCTGTTTGGCACCTTGGGAATCTGGGATAAAATCCTTCCCGACATCACAACATTTAAGACGATTCGCCTCGCGGATGCCCGCTGCCCGGCGGTGATTAACCTTAGCCCACAGGACTTGGGCACAGCAGAGCTGGGCTACGTGGGGGAGCATCGGGTTTTGGCTCGGGAGCTGCAGCAATATTTGGATGATGCCACTAATGTCCACTGGCACTGCCCGGCCCGTTTGGAGTCGGTGACCTACGGCGATCGCTCGGCTCTGCTACGGGTAAGTGACGCGGACGGCAGCTACCCGCTACAGGCCCGGCTCGTGGTGGCGGCCGATGGGTCGCGCTCCCAGCTGCGTCAGCAAGCGAACATCAAAACCACCGGCTGGAAGTACTGGCAGTCCTGCGTAACGGCGGTGATTCGCCCTGAGCGACCCCACGGCAACATCGCCCGCGAGCACTTCTGGCCCAGCGGCCCCTTTGCTACCCTGCCCCTGCCGGGCAACCGCTGTCAGATTGTGCTCACCGCGCCCCATGCCGAGGCCGAGCGGATGATGACCCTCGGTGATGGCGAGTTTTTGAGTCTGCTAAGCGATCGCTACGGCGGGGAGTTAGGAAAATTGGAGCTGCTTAGCCAGCGACTGCGGTTTCCGGTGAAGCTGATGCACAGCCGCCGCTACGCCAAGCCGCGGCTAGTGCTAGTGGGGGATTCGGCCCACTGCTGCCACCCAGTCGGTGGTCAGGGCATGAATTTGGGCATTCGCGACGCCATGGCGCTGGCCCAGGTACTGCAAACGGCTCAGGGGCGGGGTGAAGACATTGGGTCGCTGGCAACCCTGA
>JBCCAG010000177.1:0-6549 GCA_039814955.1 Cyanobacteria bacterium P01_A01_bin.135 | reverse complement strand
TAGAAGCGTAGATCGGCGCTGAGATTGCAGCGCAAAGGGATGGCGCTAGCTGCAGAATCAGCTCGGCGGGCGTGGCCCCTGGCCCAATAAAGCGATCCAATTGCCCCAACCACCCGGAACGTGGCTGGAGCGTGGCCTGCGAATAAAGTGCTTCAGACTGCATCGATCAACCTCATAACAGTTGTTATGCAGTGAATGTAACAACTGTTATGATATGCTGTCAACACTGCAACATAGAGATTTGTAAATGCCTATGATTCAAACTGATCGGCGTCTTGAAGTTTCAGAAGCGGCTTGGCGAGTGATTGTCCGAGAAGGGCTTGACCGCACCAGTATGCGCGCGATCGCCCAGGAGATGAACTGCACAACCGGGGTGGTCACCCACTATTTCCGTAACAAGCAGGAATTGATTTTGTTTGCTCTGCATCAGGTGACGGAGCGGTTACAAGTATTGATGGAGCAGGCCGTTGCTAATAGTTCTGGTTGCGATCGCTTAGTGACCATGCTGTCATCCTTTTTACCGCTCGACCGAGAGCGGCAGGAGATTCTGCGCGTATGGGTGGCCTTTTTGGGCTACGCCGTGGGGCGCGAGGATCTGATGGTCGCTCATCAGCAGAGTGCTGGGGAACTGCGACAAGTCATTATTCAAGAGTTGGTTACGCTGCAAAAGCAGAAAAAGATTCGGTCTGACATTAATCCAGCAATAGAGGCGAATGTGCTGCTGGCGTTGGTGAACGGTGTCGGTTTAGATGCCCTAATCCAATTGCAGCGCCTGAGTCCTGAGCAACAAAAGGCCGTGTTACAGCGCTACGTGGACGGACTGCGGAATTAAATCAGGTCTAGCTCTGCGGCGCGTTTCACAGCGGCCCGCCGATTGGTGACATTGAGCTTGCTGTAAATTCGCTTAGTATGGGTACGCACAGTACTCAAGGCCACGACCAGTTCACGGGCAATTTCGGGGCCAGAGAGTTCGGTAGTGAGCAGTCGGAGCACTTCGAGTTCTCGCTGACTGAGGGGTTCGATGAGGGGTGAGGGGGAGCCCTTCGATGAGCTCAAGGACACCGGGGGTGAGGAGGTGGCTTTGGACGGTTGTCCCCAGGTTTCTAAAGCGGTCAATAGTCGCTGGGTGTAGGTGGGGGTGATGCCGCGCGTTAGGGCCTGTTGAAGCAGTCGCGCCATCGGGGTTCCCTGTTCGGCAAAGACACGCACATAGCCCTCGGGTTCGGCCAGGTTTAGGGATCGCTCTAGGGAGGCGATCGCCGCTTCAACATCCCCCTGCGCTTCCCTGGCCAAGGCCAGAGCCACGAGAATTTTGATCATGCTGCCCGTGCGCTTTTGGGCTTCGGCAGCGGCCAGCAGTCGAGTTAGGAGTCCAATGACCGGATGAATCACCTCGTCTGTGCCGTCTTGTCTGTATTGAGCGATCGCCACTCTGGCAAGGGTTAGGTGTTCGTATTCGCGCAAGTAGCTCGGCTCATCATCTACCGACAAACCGGATTCCTGTGACCATTCCAGCGCTTCCGCCAGTCTGCCCTGCCATAACCATAAGCGGACTTTTAGAGCCGCAACTGGGCGCACATTCGGCACGGGCGATCGCCGATATAACTGGGCCGCTTCATGTAGCTGGTCAAAGGCTGCGTCTAAGTCTCCCTGAGCCGCTGCGATTTGAGCCTTGACTAACCACCATAGATAGGCGGCTGCCGATATTGAAACCTGCTCACGTAGGGCTTCCCCCGTTTGCAGGAGCTGGCTAGCAGTCGCCAAATCTCCTTGCTCATAGCGGATCCCGCTCAACGACAGATACAGCTCTGCCGTTCCTTGCAGCATCGGTCCGCGCTGCTGGGCCAGTTGTAAAGTCTGCTCACAGCCATCAGCGGTTACCCGTAACCGCCCCTGAGCCGTTCCCATCTGCGCGAGAATCGGGGTAGCCGCAACGACAATCTGAATGCTGCCCAGCTTCTGAAAGATCCTTAATCCTTCTGCGAAGGAGCGGTGCGCGGCGGCAACATTGCCGCTAGACCAGTAAGCCAAGCCGAGGAAGGCAGCGGTCGTGCCCCGTTCATACCCCTCCTCGGGAGGTAACAGCGCCATCGCTTGCTGAGCATGGGAGATGGTGCTGGCAAAGTCACCCAGCGCTTGGGCGCGGTAGGCCCGGGCATTAGCAATAGAAGCGGGCAAGCACCGATATTGCTCTTCATTTGCCCTGATCCGCTGTGCCGCTGAACTCCCCGGAACGGCCTGCGCTAACCGTGCCAACTCGCGTTCAGCCTCCTGTAAATACGTTTCAATCCCCTCTGGCTGCCCCGCATTCAGCAGTACCAGCGCATAGGTCACACTCAGAATCGGTCGAGCCCGAATCAACGGGTCAGGGAGCAGCTTCAACCAGCGCCGCACCGTGGCCTCTTGCTGACGGTTGCGCATCGCGGGCCAAACTGGCTCAATCAGATCGGCGGCTCGTTCAAAATTCTGGGCGGCCAGCGCATGGTGAATGGCATCAGAGAACAGATCCTGCTGCTCGTACCATTCACTGGCTCGTTCATGCAGGCGGGATAGGTACTCTGGCGACTCTACGCGGGCATGGGCCTGGAGCACATCAGCAAACAGGTGATGGTAGCGGTACCACTGGCGCTTGTTGTCCAAGGGGATGATGAACAGGTTGCCGCGCTCCAGTGTTTCCAACATTGCCCGGCCATCTCCCTGGCCGGTGACAGCATCGCAGAGGGAACCGCTCAATCGCTCAAGAATGGCGGTTTGCAGCAAAAAGTGACGGACGCGCTCAGGCTGCTGTCGGAGGACTTCTTCCAAGAGATAGTCCAAGATGTACCGGTCATCGCCAGAGAAAGCCGCAATAAAGCCAGACAGATCTTCCCGTCCTTGCATCGATAGCGCGGCAAGCTGCAGCCCGGCAATCCAGCCTTCAGTTCGCCGCTCTAAAGCCGCGACATCCGCCGCCGCCACCGTCAACCCCATCACTTGATTGAGAAAAGCAGCCGCTTCAGCCGGCGTAAACCGCAGGTCGCCTGCCCTAAGTTCGGTCAATTCTCCGCGGGAGCGCAAGCGCGCCAGAGAGAAGGGCGGGTCAGTCCGGCTGGCGATCACTAAATGCATTGGGGGCGGCAAATGGCTGAGCAAAAAGCCGATGCCGTGGTGAATCGCCTGGGTCTCGATTACGTGGTAATCGTCGAGAATCACGGCAAAATCCGCTTCAACGGCAGCCACTTCATTGAGCAACGCCATCAAGACCGACTCAATGGGGGGGGGCTGCGGCGATCGCAGCAGCGAGAGCGATCGCACTCCTAAGTCTGGCTGGATATTTTGCAGGGCGGTAATCAGATAAGTCCAGAAAACAGCCGGATCGTTGTCGCTTTGGTCCAAAGAAACCCAAGCAACGGACCTCATCGGGGAGGCAGCTACCCATTCAGCTAGCAGCGTTGTTTTGCCAAAGCCTGCAGGGGCTGAGATCAGCGTTAGTTTGCGCTGCAGGGGGACCCGATCAATTAGCCTTTGGCGGGACACTAGGCCAGCAGACCATTTTGGGAGGTAGAGCTTGGTCTCCAGTAGCGGAAGGTTTGCAGTCATCGGTCTCGCCGAGGCAGTCATACATCCGGTCTCACAACGCTAAGGGAATCTTACAAGCGCGTCAAATAGTAATCGCAACTTTCCCTTTAATCTGCCTTTGTTCTAAATCGCGAATAGCCTGAGGAACCTTGCTTAAAGGATAGGCGCGACCGATAACCGGAGTCATCTTGCCCACTTCGGTAAGTTCCTTCAACACCATCAAATCGCCCTGATTCGGTTGGGATGTGAGACACTTTACCCGGCGTTGCTGCCACTTCCCCACCCAAGGGCCGACCAGCAGCGCGCGAAAGAAAGCTGGCGTAGAGCCGCCTACCATCACGTAGGTGCCGCCCGACGTGATGGCTGGCAAATAGTCTGTGAACGGCCGATAGGCCGCTGTATCGACGATTAAGTCGTAGGGTTGGCTCGGCTGGGTCACATCCGTTTGGGTGTAGTCGATGACGTGATCGGCGCCGAGCTGCCGCACCATGTCTATTTTGTGGGAGCTACAGACGCCCGTGACGTCCGCCCCGAGAGCGCGGGCGATTTGAACGGCAAAGGAACCCACCCCACCCGCAGCCCCCACAACTAAGACCCGCTGGTCTGGCTGAACCTGGCCGACGTCCCGCAGCGCCTGCAGCGCGGCCAATCCAGACACCGGGATGGTGGCCGCTGCCTCAAACGTCAAGTTGTTGGGCATGGGCGACAGGGCCGTGGCCGGCGCACAAACATACTCCGCAAAGCCACCAAACCCGCTTTCTGATAGGTCGCCGAACACAGTGTCCCCCGGCTGAAACTGAGTGATGCCTTGCCCTGTAGCTTCAACTTCACCTGCGATCGCACTTCCCAACACGGGATGTTTGGGCTTCCGCAACCCGCCGTAAATCAACCGAATCAGGAATGGTGTCCCCCGCATCAAGTGCCACACGCCGGCATCCACCGAGGCAGCTTTGATTCTCACAAGAACTTCGCCCTCTTTAGGGAGGGGCTTGGCTATCTTCACCAGCCTCAAGGTATCGGGAGATCCGTACTCAGCCTGAGCGATCGCCTGCATCTTGGGATTCTCTGAAATGTGACCCGACTTCATTCGCCTTTGCCCAAGGCGACTTGCCCACGCTACCTAGGGTAATCCCAATGCTCCAAGCTGTCGTTACCGATCGCTGACCTCGCCGCCACCGGCCCCTCTCGATCATATTCCACCTGCCGCGACCGCTGAGATTCACGGCCCGCGGCGATCGCCGCGCTGCTGCCCTGTGCACCATCCCGTTAGCGCCGCCTCCGGAACGCCTTTAACCGGAGGCGGCTAACCTATACCTAACCTATAGGAAGCTTGCGGTGTGGACCGCCACCGGCTTCTCTACTGGCTCTGCAACTGGCTCATCCGCCACCGATTCGTTCTCTGCTTCGCTATCTACCGCCTGCCCCACCGGATGCACAATCAGCACCGAGCAGGGGGCATGGTGATTCACATACTGGCTGACGCTGCCCAGCAAAATTTCTTGAATGCTGGAGCGTCCGCGACTGCCAACGATAATCAAGTTGGCCTGCCACGCCTTGGCCTGCCGGCAAATCAGCGGCCCCGCCGTCCCCTTCACCATGGCAATAGAGGCGACCACGCCACCCGCGAGCGCGCTATCCGCCCGGTTGCGCAGCAGCATTAGCTGTCGCTGCTCGTACTCCCGCTCCTCCTGCCAGTACAGGGCCATCGCCTCGCGGTAAACATCGGGCGAATATTCCATACCCAAGCTACTGGGGAAGTAGGGAGCCTCTGCCTCGTGGAAGTCAAGCACATGCAGCAGCAGCAGCTCCGCCCCTATCGCTTCAGCGAGCGCCCGCCCTCGGCAATATACCTCGTCATCTCGCTCAGAGTGGTCTAGCGCGACTAAAATCCGATTAAACATAGCACTTTCCCTCGGTCTTGCATTCTGTAACAGAGGCTACCGAAACAAGCTGAGGATCTTATGATGAAATCGGACGGCGCGCCAGCAAAGCGCGACAAGTTATTTCTAGAGCAGCGGCGTCAGCGCTTGCACCAGCTTGTCTGCCGTGATTGCGCCCTCGATGCGCTTAACGGCTTCACCGCCCTTGAATAGTACTAGGGTGGGCAGGGCATGAATGTTGTGCTGGTTGGCAAGCTCTGGGTACTTGTCCGTATCGATCTTGACGACCTGCAGCTTTCCTTTGAGCTGAGCACCCACCTTCTCTAAGATCGGCGCGATCAGTTGACAGGGGCCGCACCAGGTAGCATAAAAGTCGACTAGGACGGGCAGCTCAGCAGCGGCGATCATTTCGTCAAAGTTTGTGAAAGTCTGTTTAGTTGCCATAGGTTTACCTTGTTGTGCTGGTCTATGTTCTTTTCGGTGTAACGTTGCTTTCGGCGAAACTGAGCGATTCAGCGGAATGATTTAATACCCCCATCCCCGTTTACAGAGACAGCCCCAGCTTCAGCCCGAACATCGCGTGCAGAAAAGCGACGCATAGGGCTGTACTGCCAATATAGGCATGGGCTTTGCGCAAGCTGCCGCCCTTGAAGCCCAGGAGGGCGATCGCCGCGTTGAGGCTGAGCAGCCCCAGCACCGTCATCCCGGTCCAGAAGTGGGTGCTGTTGATAATCGGCTCGCCCCGCATCACCAGGGCCAGCAGCCCTCCGGTAGAACCCATGGCCATGAAGGCAAACATCATCGGCGCCATAATTTTGTGGCTTTTGCGGCTCTCATCATCTTTGACGGTGCGGATGCGCCAGCCGGTGAGGCCGACAAAGCTGCCCATGATAAAGACGACGATGGCCATCATCAGTGGGTGGCCCCAGTTGACGATGGGGGCGGGAATACCAAGGCTGCTAAACCAAGATGCGATCGGCTCTAGAAGCGGGCGAAGCCAGTCTGCCATGGTGAATTGTTAATGGATATGAAGCGTACGGTTCGATGGTACGCAATCTTGGTAGCAGAGGCAAGCTGAGAGTATTGATGAATCGAGGGATGAATTTGCCGC
>JBCCAG010000286.1:0-5198 GCA_039814955.1 Cyanobacteria bacterium P01_A01_bin.135 | reverse complement strand
CGTTAAGGCCGCAGCGCCCTGGCAGAGGGGGGTTAGAAATGGTCATGGCAAGCTCACCCAAGTAAATAAAGACCCCAGACGAGTATATAGCAGTCCTGAATGCTTTGTGAGCAGAGGGGCGATCGCTGCCTGTCCCTTTCGTATCACAGTTTGTGAGCGATTTAGCGTTGCTATGTAGCCATCAGCCCTCAGCTCGCGACATGCTCTGGGGCTGGTTCTACATGCAGGCTGAGGGGGTTGTAACTGGCGGCAGCCGCCTGCTCCCACTGGTCTAACTGCTGCAGGCACCGCCGTGCCGCGCCGACATTGTGCTGCTGCTCGAAGGCCCAGGCCGCGCTGTGGACATCTTGCTGGGCCTGCGTCATTTGTCCGAGCTTCTGATAGGCAGCGGCTCGTCGCCACAGCACCACAGGCATGTCCGGCACCGCCGCTAAGACGCGGCTGTAGTCCTCCGCAGCCTGTTCGTAGCGCTCCATAGCCTCCCAGCAGCGCCCGCGGTAAAACAAGGGCAGATGAACCGGCATCAGCCCCATGGCCTGGTCGAGATCGGCGATCGCCCCCGCTAGGTCCCCATGCTGGTAACGCAGCACGCCTCGGTTGCAGTAAGGTACCCCGTCCGCTGGTGCGCGGTCGACGGCTTGGCCAAACGCGTCCCTAGCTGCGTCAGGGTTGCCCTCCGCCTGCTGCAGCACCCCCAGAAGGTTATATACCGCCCCATCTGGGGCCTCTGCCACCAGAGCCTCTAGCTTGGCAATGGCACGCTTTCTGTCCCCGAGGTCGTACTGGGCCATGGCCTGCCGCCACAGGGTATCGGCAAGGCCCGCCGCGCGATCGTGGCGGTACTGCTCAATTAGGGAATCGACGACGCTACGGCTTGTGGTGCGCACCTTGAGCCGCAGCGGCTGGGTATCAGCAGCGGGAAGCAAAGGAGGATCAAGGCCAATCACCGCCTGCTCGCGATCAATGATCAAAAAATTGTCGTCGCTTCCCAAGAGCCGAATGTGCAGATGCTCGGGGTAGCGCTGCTTCAACTGCAGCAGGTACTGCAGGGTCGCCCGCCTAGCCGCGTAGGTCGGGTCAAGGTTCCAGGTGCGGCGAATGGAGGCGAGCAAGGGGGACTGCTGGCGGCTGTGAGCGCTGCACCACCCCAGATGTAAGGTCTTACCGGCGCTTAAGAAGCGGTCGAACTGCGCGGCAAGCTGGGAGTCGAGCTGATAGGACGAGGCCCAGGGCCAGGTCAAAATCACGCGCCCTGTGGCGGTTTGTAGGGCCGACTCTAGGGCCACTCGGCTGCTGGTTTGGTCGGGACCGGCCTGGGAAGTTGTGGCCGCATCGCTGTTGGTTTCGGTAGCTGGCAGGTCAACCAGAAGCTGGTGGGGTAGGGCTTGCTTGGGAAAGGTCTGCAGCCGCCGCTGCAGCATCTCCTGCAAGACGCTTTCTAATTCAGCCAGGTCTGGCAGCGCTTGGACTTTGTCCTGTACAGTTTCCAATAGCCCCTGCCACTTGTGATGTAGCGCGGCTAAAGAGTCCTCGGTTTCGTCCGGCAACTGCCGCTGCAGCTCGTGGATTTGGCTGGCGAGCTGCTGGTCGCGCTCGGCCTGGGCGCTGTACTGGCGCTGCAGGGCCTGGAGCTGAGCGGTGACCGTGTTCCAGTCGCGCCGGGGTACCAGATCCGCCATCAGGTTAACGATTTCGTTTAGCTTCGCCTCGTTAAAATCGGGCTCTTTAATGACTGGGGCGGCGGGCTGGAGGAGCTGCTCCACCTGCTCTTGCAGCGCCTCCAGCTTTGGCGTAGTTTGCTCGCCAAGCTGCTCAAGCTGGCCGTCTAGGTGGCGAACCTTTTGCTGGACGGTGGCGATCGCCCGCTCGGTAGCCTCTAGATGCTCACGGGTAGTCATCTCCTTGAGGCTGGCCTGTAGATTGGTCAGCAGGGTTTGAATACTGCTGTGGGCCGCCTTGAGCTCAGCGATATCGCGGTGGCTATCTTGGGACTCAAATTCTGCTAGCCGCTTGCCTAGGGTCGCATAGGTGGTGTTGACGTAAGCCATAGCCTCATTGAGGGCCTCCTGCTGCTGTCCCACCGCCTGCTCGAGTATCGCGATTGTCTGTGGGGCCGGGATAACCTGTAGGTGCTCGCTTAAGGCCGTGATCCCTTGGCTGACCTGTTTGAGGTCATTGAGCTGGCGCTTTGTCGCCTGGGCCTGCTGGGCCTGAAGCCGCTGCCGGTTTGCCATCTCCAGCAGCACAGCAACCGATAGAGGGGCTGTGGCGTAAACGAACTGCTGAGCGAAAGCGGAGAGCACGGAGCCAACGCCAACGCCGGCAAGGGCGGTGTATTCAGCAACGTTCAGCCAGTGGGGAGTCTGACGGTTTTTCATAGGTATGGATGCAGCGGCTAGCCTATGGAGTACAGCCACCGCAAAGCTTTAGCTGCGATGGCATGCCACTTGACGCCCAACTGCGGTTGAGTACCCAGGTGGGGCCGTGCAAAGTGGCCGACATAATATATTGGCTCTTCGCTAGTCAACAGCAGGGATCCGGAATTGTCTCGGCAGAACGGCGAACTTAGGTGAGCAGGCTCTATGATGGGGCCTGCTCACCGAGGGCCCAATTGCTAGCTAAACCTAGTGGGGGATCTAAACCTGGCGGGGTGAGCCATGGTCCCCAAACACTGGAGTTGGATCAAGACCGGTAATCGTTCTAAATTGATCTGCTGTTAGGGAACTGACGATCGGCTGCTGTTCCCACTGCTGAAGACGGCCATGAACCTGGTCTAAAAATGCCTCTCCCTTAGCGAAAGGAACCGTCAGCCAACTTTCCACTAGGATCTCGACCAAAGATAGCTCAATCAGCGGCAGCGGATAGTGCAGCATTAGCTCCTCTAGGTAAGTAAAAAAGGAACCCTCGCCACCGTCGAGGTGATAGCTCTGCACAATGTGGCGTACGCGCTGCTGGCTGATTTGAACTTGTAATACCATGGGGCGAGGAGTCAGAAGGCTACAGCGCGGCCCAGAAGGCTCTATAGCAGTGGCCGTGATGACGCAATTTTAAACCAAAATCACGCTGGCGAAAATTATGTCGGCGTCAGGATTTTTTTGATAATAAATCTTTGCGTCTAATGAGGTCTACTACGCCTAGCCTCAACGCTATGCATAGCTTCCATAGCAGTCTCAGGGTCAAATCTTTAAGCAGCGGCCTTCTGCAGCACGGCGACCACCTGCTCAGCCCAGGCAGACCAGTTGAGCCGCTGATCGTAGGCTTGGCGAGACGATAAAACAAGCTGCTTGTAGCGGGCTGCATCTGAGAACAAATCCGCAATTTGCTTAGCGTACTGGTCACCGCCTGCCTCTAGAGGAAAGGTATAGCCGTTGACCCCCGTTTCCACAATGGTAGGGATGCCGCCGACATGGCTTGACATGACCGGCAGGCCGAAAGCCGCTGATTCACACAGCACAATGGGGGAGCAATCAGCGCGGGTAGGAAACAGGAAAAAATGGGCGTCTAGAAAGATCTGGTGGAGGCGATCGCGCTCCTGCGGAACGTTTTTATTCAAGAACGGAATCACGGTGAGACGGCTCTCCTCCACCTGGGCGATCGCCTCATCTGGGGGCAGGCATCCAATCATGGTCAGCTCGGCATCGACCCCTAGCTCAACTAGCGCTAGCAGCGTATCGAAGGCCAAATTACCGCCTTTGCGCTGCCAGTCCTTACCCACAAACAGCAAGCGACAGCGAGATGCGCCTAGGCGGCCGTAGATATAGTCTGGAGCCGGTACGGAATCGACATTAGCGCCGAAGGGAACAATGGTGACCTGCTGCTGCTCAGCCCCGTAGTCCTCAATCGCTGAATCCGCCGCCCATTGGGAGGGATAAACTAACCGGTTCGCCTTTGCAACCACCCGCTTTTCAGCCTGAGCTGCCGCATTGAACTCAGCCTCGCTACCGTAGATTTTGTAGTAGTCGTTGTGGATGAGCGCCGGTGTGGCATCGGAGGAGAAAACAATAGGTACCGAAGTATCGATCAAATTCACCTCTTTTGATGCCACCGGTGCAAAAATAACGTCGCAGCCTTGGTTCGCCAAGGACGCCTCTACCTGACGCTTAAACTTTGCGGTCGTAGCCGCATCCTGCTGAACGGGGTCCCGCAGCTTGCCCACAACCCGGCCAGCAGCTTTAGAGAGAAGAGTCGGCTTTTCCGGCTTCTTCAGATCCACCAGCTCTACGCCCTTGGCCTGCAGAGCATGGTACATATGGTATAAAGTGCCAGAGAAGGTATTTTTATCGAGATAGTTTTGCAGAGATAAGAAGCCGACTCGAAGCGGATGGGTCACGATAGGGATACCTCATTGAAAAATATTATTGAAAATTATTGAGAGAATGGCCCCCAGCAGGCGCTATCACCCTGCAGCGTACCTAGAGGGAATCACCCTTTGATGCGGTGATTTCGCAGTAGTTAAAGCCTAGCTACGCACCTTTGGCTTCTCAAGCTTAAATGCCGTGCTGTTCATCAAGAAATCAATGAAGAACTGGGGGGGATGCGCCTGTGGTTTGTTTTGAATCAGACGGCGAAGACTCCAAACTCCATAGCCGGACATCCAGGCCACATCGGTCAGCCCAGCATAGAGTCCGCCGTAGTTTTTAGTGAAGTAGCGACGCCTGGAGTTGAACCAGTACTGAGGGCGACGCTTGGGAGGCTGCTTGACGTTGGTCACCCCTGAGCTTTGGCCCACCAAATGCACGACCCGGCTCTCCGGCACGTACCAGCAAGGCCACCCAGCTCGTCTCGCCGCTAGGCAAAAGTCTACCTCTTCGTAGTACATAAAGTACTCGTCATCCATCAGACCAATAGCATTAAACACCTCACGGCGAATCAGCATACTAGCGCCTGCAAGCCAGTCGGTTTGACACCGGTAATTCACAACCGGCGGGGCAACGACCCAGGGCGACAACAGCTTGCTGACTACCCCCAACCGTAGGCCGTCGTCCAGCTCGCTAAAGGCGCTGGGAAAGCGAAAGGCAGAGCGTTGGGGGGTCCCGTCCGGGTCCTCCAGTCGGCTACCCGCAATACCCACCTCGGGGTGCTGATCTAAAAAGTCCACCAGGATTTCTAGGGCATGGGGGTGCACCACCGTATCCGGATTAAGGAGCCAGATATACTGCGGCGGGCTGTCGCTGTAGAGGTAGTGCTTGATGACCTCG
>JBCCAG010000406.1:0-4304 GCA_039814955.1 Cyanobacteria bacterium P01_A01_bin.135 | reverse complement strand
TAGCACTTTCCAATGGCATCGGGTGGTAAGTGGCTAGCCACAAGTGAACGGTGTTGGGGGTTGCCCCTGCCCGGAGCAAGTCCTCAACGGCATCGTTTATCTATGGCCCTGTACTTAGCGTACGGCGTCACTACCTTCCACAGCTTGGCGGCATGAAAACCGCTGCAGCACCTTGGCTTTTTATCCTAGCGCGTCTTGCTTTGCGCGTCGCGACTGAGGCCATAAGCAATTCACGGGCTACTCTATTAGGCTCAGGGCGAGGCTTTCCTGGGCTCAGAGCAAGGCTTGCCAAATCTGCGACAACCAACGTTATTAGCCAAGCATCAGCCAAGCAGTCGGGGTAGTAAATCAAGAATAATTGACTTGTGCCTATATATACTAATTTTTCATCTGCCACTTAGTAGGTTCTGCTTACAATTAAGCTAATGTTAGTCGGCACGTCATCCCCTAAGAGCTACCGCGGGAAAGCGCCAAAGCCTGCACACAGCGTTTTGATGGCGTACGGCAATGGGTCCGTAGAAGACGTTTGTGAGGTCAGTTATGCTCGTTGTTGTCATGGACAGTCAGCTCATTGCGCCAGAATCCGTCTGCCAAACTTGCCTGATGGCCGATAGGACCGGACAGCCCCGCTGGCGCAATGGGACATTGAGCTGCGGGCGGGCCCTCTCGCAAATGACTCCCGGTCAGCCAGAACAGTACGAATGTAAAATGGGATTCCGCATCGCCAACATCCGCCACAGCGCCCTATATCCCTAGCCCTACCAGTCGCCGCTTCATTCCCCCTTTCGGCCCCGCAGGACCCCGAATTTCACTAGGCCACGCTCGTACCCCTGGCTCATTAGCCGCATGGCCAGCGCCGCTTGAATAATTTTAGGGCCCGCCTGCAGAAGGCCTACCACCGCCTCTAGGCTAAAGGCAGAGCGAATCACCTCGCCCCAGAATGGGGCCACCGCATCAGACCAATCCTCCGTGGCAACGGCTTGAAAGCCTACATCTCGGGCGATCGCCGCAAACCCAGGCAGAGAGATGATGTAGGGCAAGCAGTAGACCTGATAGAGCTCATCCAAATGGGCCTGCTCAGCGGCGGTGAGGGGCGGGTGGGGATCTTCCGTGGGGCGGTGACACCAGGCCGCCATCAAAAACGTGCCCCCCGGCTTGAGAACCCGGTAGCACTCGGCCACAAACTGGGCCTTATCTGGCATATGCTCGCCGCTCTCCAAAGACCACACCAAATCGAATGACTGGTCTGGGAACGGCATAGCAAGGGCGTCGGCCACCTCAAAGCGTGCCGCCAGCTCTTTCTCCTCTAGTTTCTTTTCCTCGGCTCGCTGCTGAGCCCGGTTAGCCTGCACGGGGCTCAGGGTAATGCCCACCGCCGTGGCCCCCAATTTCTCTGCTAGGTACAGGGTGCTGCCGCCAATGCCGCAGCCGACATCGACTAAGGACTGGGACTGGGTTACCCCGCCCCAACTAAGCAGGGCCTCAATTAGGTCTATTTGGGCCTGGTAGCGATCTTTCTGCTGCTGCCCGCTGGGGCCGTAGTAGCCGTGGTGCATATGCTCCCCCCAAATCCGCTCCCACAGCGCTGAGGAGGAGTCGTAAAAGGTTTTAATGTCCTCTTGCAGAGATGTCATCGCTTAACTTGCTCAGTGTCCTACTATTTTCATTATTGACTCTAGCGCTACCATGACCGTCTCTCGCACCATTTGCCTCGGATTTCTCACCTTAATCGCGATTGGCTCGGCGCTACTGATGTTGCCGATTTCGGTTGCCTCAGGGGAGTGGAACGACGCCGTAACCGCTCTATTCACTTCTACCTCAGCGGTCTGCGTGACGGGCCTCATCGTGGTGGATACCGGGTCCTATTATTCCGGCTTTGGAGAAGCCGTCATTCTGCTGCTGATTCAGGTGGGGGGGCTAGGCTACATGACGGCCACCACATTTCTGCTGCTGATCTTGGGGCGGCGCTTTGGGCTGCGGGAGAAATTGGCGATTCAAAAGTCCCTGGATGTGGCGGAAATTTCGGGGGCAGTGCAGCTAGTGCGGTCAATCATTTCTTTGACCCTGCTGTTTGAGGTGGTGGGGATGCTGCTGCTGTTTCCCGTCTTTGCCGGGGACTATGGGGATGGGTATAGCCTGTGGCTGGCGGTGTTTCACAGCATTAGCGCTTTTAACAATGCGGGCTTCAGCCTATTTGAAGATAGCTTGGTGGGCTATGCCACCAGCCCCGGAGTGACGTTCACCATTACAGCCTTGATCATTATCGGCGGCGTTGGATACCAGACCCTGATGGAGCTTTATCAACTGCTGCGATCGCGGCTGCGGGGCAAGCGTACCTGCATCTCCCTGTCCCTCAACTTCAAAATCGTCACCAGCACCACCCTATTTTTGCTGGTGGTCGGTACCCTGGCCTTTTTATTGATTGAATACCGCAACCCTGAAACCCTCGGCCCGCTAAACCCTCTTAATAAGCTCATGGTGTCCTGGTTCCATGCGGTCATGCCCCGCACAGCGGGATTCAACTCCGTCGATTATGGCCAGATGACCACAGCCGCCCTGTTTCTCACCATTGCGCTGATGTATGTCGGCGCTAGCCCCGGCAGCACCGGCGGCGGCATTAAGACCACTACGCTGAGAATCCTGCTCAGCTCGACGGTAGCGGTGCTGCAGAGTAAGGAAGAGGTGCTGTGCTACCGGCGGCAAATCCCTATGACCCTGATTATCAAGGCGGTCGGGGTGGTGTTTGGCTCCGGGGTAACCGTGATCATTGTCACCACGCTGATTGCTTTCACCAATCCCGATATTCCATTTATTGGGCTGCTATTTGAGTCGGTGTCCGCTTTTGCCACGGTGGGGCTCTCCACCGGGATTACGGCCAGCCTGTCTACGGCAGGCAAGATAATTTTAATTGGCACCATGTACATTGGGCGGGTCGGCGTCTTGCTGATGATGTCTGCCATTTTGGGGGACGCTAAACCCAGCGTCATCAACTACCCTGAAGAGAACCTGCTGGTGGGCTAGCGCACCTGTTCTGCGGCCGTTCCCCCTTAAAGGGAAATTGCTATACCCTTGAATACAGCCCAATTACGTTAGCAGCGCTGCGAGGATTTTGTGCGGTGGTGAACCTATCTTCTCTATCTGACCTGAGCTTCTTTGGTAGCCTGCGAGCCGCCAACCGCCAGTTCGCCGTGATCGGTTTAGGGCGCTTTGGCCGGGCGGTGTGCATTACCCTACACCATCTCGGCTATGAAGTATTGGGAATTGATACCAATGAAGAGCTGGTAGCGCGGGTCCTCTCGGACCAGCTCGTGGTCCACGCCCTGCAGCTCGATTCCACTAACCCCAACGCACTCAAAGAAGCTGGTATCTACGACTTTGATACGGTGATCGTAGCCATCGGTAACTACATCCAAGAGAGCATCATCACCACGCTCAACCTCAAGGAAGCCGGGGTTCCCTATATTGTGGCCAAGGCCTCCTCGGAGGTTCACGGCAAGCTGCTGCGCCGGGTTGGGGCTGACAAGGTGGTGTTTCCCGAGCACGAGATGGGCTGTTCCCTAGCGCGATCGCTGACGCGGCCCGAGATTTTAGATCGGTTTGAGCTAGACCCAGACCACTCCATCGTGGAGCGCAAGGTCCCCGATGCCTTTGACGGCAAAACCATCGCCGAGCTAGAGCTGCGGCGTCGCTATAACATCAACCTGATTGCGGTAAGCTGCGTTGACGATGAAACGACGTTTGAGGTCAACCCCAGCCCAGTGCAGCGACTCAAAGCGGGTACGCTGATGGTGCTGCTGGGGTCCAATAAGCAGATCGACCAGCTCCCCAAGTAAGCCGGATGGCCCTGTACCCCGAGCGGCAGGACTTAGGCTATAGGGAGCGTGAACCAAAACGTGGCTCCGGCCCCTGGCTGGCTGAGGACGCCGAGGGTGCCGTCGTGGGCCTCAACGATTCGGCGGCAGATATAGAGGCCGAGGCCCAAGCCCGGCGAATTTTTCTGCCCCTGCTGATAGGGCTCAAACAGGCGCTGCTGCTGCTCCTGCGAGATGCCTACCCCGTCGTCAATAATCTTGCAGCATACGATTGTCCCCGTGCGCGTCGAGGTGACTAGATCTGCTGTAATCAGGATGCGGATGCCGGGGGTGTTGTGGGCGATCGCGTTGCTGATCAGGTTTTCAATCACCCGCCACAGCTGATCGGCATCGGCCAGCACCCTCGGTAGGGTATGGGAAATAGCCGTGGAGAGCGTGGCCTGATGGCGGAGCATCAAGGGGCGAACGTCCTGCTCGACCTGTTGAGTAATC
>JBCCAG010000077.1:0-10197 GCA_039814955.1 Cyanobacteria bacterium P01_A01_bin.135 | reverse complement strand
TCGTTTAGCAGGCAGGGGCGCAGCCAGCCGTCGGCAGAGAGCCGCATGCGATTGCAGCGATCGCAAAAGCATTCAGACATCTGGCTGATGAAGCCGACGGTGCCCTGAGCGCCCGGAATCTGAAAGACATCGGCAGGACCATTTCCCGCCACCTGTCCCACCCCCAGTCCCCAGCGCTGGCGAATCTGCTGGCGGATGCTCTCTGAGGGCACCCACTGGCGATCGCCGAACAGCTCTGGGTTGCCGATGGGCATGAACTCAATGAAGCGCACGTGCCAGTTGCGCTCTAGGGTGAGGGCGGCGAGATCCAGCACCTCCCCGTCGTTGATGCCGGGAATCACTACGACGTTCAGCTTCAACGGGTCAAACCCTACCCGGTGCGCCGCCTGAATTCCCTGCCACACTTGCTGCCACCGCAGGGGGCTACGGCCTCCCGTAATTTGCGTGAACACCTCGGGGTTAAGGGAGTCCAGGCTGATATTGAGCCGCCGCAGGCCGGCGTCGTACAGGGGCTGCGCCAGCTCAGCTAAGCGAAATCCGTTGGTGGTTAAGGCCAGATCTTGGGTCTGGGGCAGGGCGGCGATGCGGCGCACCACCTCCACCACGTCCTGGCGCAGCAGGGGCTCCCCGCCGGTCAACCGAAACCGGGTAAAGCCACAGGGAATAAACACCGCTTCGAGCAAGTGTAATAGCTCCTCAACGCTGAGCCAGTCAGCGGGGGGCATGAAGCTGATATCTTCCCCCGCCGGCATGCAGTACTGGCAGCGGAAGTTGCAGCGATCGATTAGGCTAATGCGCAGGTAATCTATAGTCATAGAGTGGCTGGGTCTTGGATCTTAAATCTTGGATCTATCGACGCCTGCATTGCCCATTTTTACAGCGGCGATCGCGGCAATTCGATGATTGTAGCGTAGCCTCTCGGCCTTCTCCCGTTCTATGACCTCAGCCCCCCAGTCCGGCTACACCCTGCCGGTGTTTGCCTGCGCGGCTGCCCTCGCTGCCCTCAAGGCGCTGCAGCAGCCCAGCACGGCCCCATCCACCGTCAGCGTTGACTTGATTACGCCAGCGCAAATAGTGGAGATTCCGGTTGAGCAGGCGGCCCGCTTAGATAAGGGCGCTGCCCTCGCCATCACCCGCAGCCAGCCCGGCGATAACCTGGATATTACTCGCCACACGCCTCTGTGGGCCCAGGTGCGCTGGGGGAAGCCGGGG
Source organism: Cyanobacteria bacterium P01_A01_bin.135 (assembly GCA_039814955.1). Taxonomy (GTDB): domain Bacteria; phylum Cyanobacteriota; class Cyanobacteriia; order CAKZMO01; family CAKZMO01; genus JBCCAG01. The sequence goes on along the minus strand of JBCCAG010000077.1, from coordinate 8,985 downwards.
CAGGTAGATGCCGTAGAGATTCACGGCGGAGAGGGGTTGGGCCGCCATGAGGCCAGCGGCGACCCGGCTATTTACCGCTATGCCCACCAGCTGCTGCACCACAACCTCGGCGCTCAGCTCCAGGCGGGCCAAAAAATCCAGGTCACTCTGGTGCTTCCCGAGGGGCGACAGCTCGCCGAGCGCACCTCCAACCGCGCCTTTGGGGTGGTGGATGGTCTGTCGCTGCTGGGCACCTCTGGGATTGCCCAGCCCTTAAGTGCCCCGGCCCAGCTCGCCAAATATCGTCAGGCCCTGCAGCAGTCACCCCACCGAGACTGCCTCGTTCTATGCATTGGCGAAAATGGCCTGGCTTTGGCGCAGCAGATGGGCATTGCTGCCGCCCGCACCTTTAAAACCGCGAATTGGATTGGGCCGATGCTGGTGGAAGCGGCAGCCCAGGGGGTTGATTCCGTCATTTTGCTGGGCTACCACGGCAAGCTGCTGAAACTGGCGGGGGGGATTTTTCATACTCACCATCAGGTGGCGGACGGGCGGCAGGAAGTTTTGGCAGCCTGCAGTGCGGAGGCGGGCCTGCCGATAGATGTGGTGCGGGCGGTGCTAGCGAGCTCCACAGCGGAGGCGGCCCTGGACTACCTGCAATCGCGGTCCCATACGCCAGACAGCGCCAGTAGGGTTTATCGCGGCATCACTGAGCGGATTGAGCGGCGATCGCGGGAATATGTGTATCGGTTGAGTCAGCAGCCGCTCACGGTGGGGGCAATCTTGTTTGACCGGCAGCGTCAAATTGTGTCAACGGGCAAAATCGCTGAGACACTCCTGCACCAAGTTTGCTAAGCTAATCTGAATAATATTTATCAGTTAGTTTGCCGCGTGGCGCTAGTGATGGCGGCGCTGGCTGCGGTAGCGCCAGCCGAGGGAGTGGCGGCTATATAGTTTTAGGCCAACTGCTTCCAATCCAAAGCGCTCTGGGCCGTCTCCATAGGGCAGACTTGACCAGCCGCCCGTTATCGCTGGCTGCTATTGCTCCTTAGGTTTGTCGGTTTAAACTCCGCTCCGGTTCTCGCCGTCTATGCGTTAGTTCTGTTGGGCTCAAAAGCTCACGGCACGGTCCGCCTGAAATAGTATCAAGTTTTAGTGCCTCTGGCTCTGCCACTGGGCACAAGCCCCATCCACCGTATACAGGTAACCCCGTGTCTCTCCACACTGAACAGCTGCCCGCCGAACAGGCGCTCCCCGCATCCCTTAGCGCCATGGTCGACCATCAAATGATCATCATTCTCGATTTTGGCTCCCAATACTCTGAGCTAATTGCCCGACGCATTCGCGAAACCCAGGTGTACTCAGAGGTGCTCTCCTACCGCACCCCGGCGGAGCAGCTTAAGCAGCTCAATCCCCAAGGAATTATCCTCTCTGGTGGTCCGAGCTCTGTCTATGCGACAGGAGCCCCCCACTGCGACCCCGAGATCTGGAACCTGGGCATTCCTATTTTAGGAGTGTGCTACGGCATGCAGCTGATGGTGCAGCAACTCGGCGGCAGCGTTTCCCAGGCGGAGCGGGGAGAGTACGGCAAAGCGGCCCTGATTATCGACGACCCGACCGACCTGCTCACCAACGTGGGGGACGGCTCCACCATGTGGATGAGCCATGGCGACTCGGTGGTGGCCCTGCCCGACGGGTTTGAGCAGCTGGCCCACACCGACAACACCCCCTGCGCGGCGATCGCCAACCCTGAGCGGCGGCTGTACGGTGTTCAGTTTCACCCTGAGGTGGTGCATTCCACCGACGGCGGGGCCCTAATTCGCAACTTTGTCTACCACGTGTGCCACTGCGAGCCCACCTGGACCACAGAAGCCTTCGTAGACAACGCCATCCGCGAGATTCGCGCCAAGGTCGGCGATAAGCGAGTGCTGCTGGCCCTGTCCGGCGGCGTAGACTCTTCTACCCTGGCGTTTCTGCTGCACCGCGCCATTGGTGATCAGCTCACCTGTGTATTCATCGACCAGGGCTTCATGCGTAAGCAAGAGCCAGAGCGGCTGGTGAAGCTGTTCGAGCAGCGGTTTCATATTCCAGTGGTGCATGTGCGGGCTCGCGATCGCTTCTTGGCCCAGGTGAAGGGAATTACTGACCCAGAGGAGAAGCGCAAGCGCATCGGCCATGAATTCATTCGCGTGTTTGAAGAGCAGTCCCGAGATCTAGGGCCATTCGACTACCTGGCCCAGGGCACCCTATACCCTGATGTGATTGAGTCGGCAGATACCAATGTCGACCCCAAAACTGGGGAGCGGGTGGCCGTCAAGATTAAGAGCCATCACAATGTGGGTGGCCTGCCGAAGGACCTGCGCTTTAAGCTGGTGGAACCCCTGCGTAAGCTGTTTAAAGATGAAGTGCGTCGGGTAGGGCGCTCCATTGATCTGCCGGAAGAGATCGTTCGCCGCCATCCGTTTCCGGGCCCGGGTCTGGCGATTCGCATCATTGGTGAGGTGACGGAAGAGCGGCTAGACATCCTGCGGGACGCGGACTACATTGTCCGCGAGGAGATCAGCAACTGCGGCATGTACCATGACTTTTGGCAGGCGTTTGCCGTGCTGCTGCCGGTGCGCAGCGTCGGCGTCATGGGGGATCAGCGCACCTACGCCTACCCCATTGTGCTGCGGCTGATTTCCAGCGAAGATGGGATGACGGCAGACTGGTCCCGGGTCCCTTACGACCTGCTAGAGCGGCTGTCCACCCGGATCGTCAACGAAGTGACGGGGGTTAACCGCGTCGTCTACGATATTACCTCCAAGCCCCCGGGAACCATCGAGTGGGAGTAGGGCTGCGCTTTCGCTTCCCTATACCCTACGCGCTCCATCATCTGAGCTTGACCGATTTAGGTTTGACAAAGCTGGCTGTCCACGGCGAACGTTGTGGAAAACTTTAACAAGCCTGTGGAAAACTTGGGCAGGCCTGTGGAAAACTTGGGCAAGGCTCCGGGAAGGCAGGGGGTGAGGGTATCAATGACGTTAGAATACGCTATGTAACGTAATTATGCGTAATTTAAGTTAAGCCTGCTGTTCCTTGGTGTCCCATACCCATGTCTGGATCCTCTTCGTCCCTCGATGCAAGCTCCACCGCCAACCTAGACAACAAGAATCCCTTTGAGACCGGCCTAGCCGGGCGGCGGCGCAAAGCAGCGGTTACCCTGACTGCCGTGTGGGGCGGTACGGTGTTTCTGCATCTGGTACCGGGCGGCTATTGGCTAATCGCCAGCCTTTCGGCGCTTGTGGGGATTCATTTGGTAAAGGCTCTGTTTACGCCCATCGCAGCGCTGCCCGAGCCCTTGGGGGAAGACGCAGAGCATCCCTTCATCTCCCTCCTGGTGGCTGCTAAAAACGAAGAGGCAGTAGTGGCTGGTCTGGTCAAGAACCTCTGCACCTTGGACTACCCGACTGAGCATTACGACGTCTGGCTGATTGATGACTCCAGCACAGACAACACCGCAGCAATTCTAGATCGCCTCAGCCAAACTTACCCCAATCTCAACGTGATTCACCGGCCAGCGGGGTCTGGGGGCGGCAAGTCTGGGGCCTTGAACGAGGTCTGGCCCCTCACCCAGGCGGAGATTATGGCGGTCTTTGATGCCGATGCCCAGGTCCCGGCGGATTTGCTGCGGCGGGTGGTGCCGTTGTTTGATCAAGCCAATGTGGGAGCAGTGCAGGTGCGCAAGGCGATCGCCAATGCCCCGGTCAACTTCTGGACCCGGGCTCAGGCGGGAGAGATGCTCCTGGATAGCTACGTGCAGGAGAAACGTATTGCCATCGGCGGCATTGGCGAGCTGCGGGGAAATGGCCAGTTTGTCCGCCGGGACGCCATCCAGGATTGTCACGGCTGGAATGAGGAAACGATCACCGATGACTTAGACCTAACCCTGCGGCTGCACCTAAATCGCTGGGATGTTCTTCACTTGGCGGTACCAGCCGTGCAGGAAGAGGGGGTAACCAGTGCCGTGGGCCTGTGGCATCAGCGGAATCGCTGGGCCGAGGGAGGCTACCAGCGCTATTTGGACTACTGGCGCTTGATTGCTCAGAACCGGCTGGGCACCCGTAAAACTATCGACATGGCTATATTTTGGGTGATTCAGTACCTAGTGCCGACGGCGGCTCTGCCGGATTTACTGATGGCGATCGCCCGGGGACGGTTGCCGATGCTCAGCCTGTTGACCACCCTGACCACCGGGTTCTCCTTAATTGGGGTGACCATGGGGCAGCGGTGGCTGCGCGCAGAACCCGCTGAATCTTCCCTGGCCCTCTCGCCCACGGGGCCCCGTTCGCCTATGCAGCGCCTGCTGGCGGCAGCAGCGGTCATGGTGCGCAGCCTCAGAACCACGCTGTACATGCTGCACTGGATGTTGGTAATCGGCAGTACCGCGATTCGCATTTCTATTCGGCCCAAGCGATTAAAATGGGTGAAGACAGTGCACCGCGGCAGTAGTGACACTGGTGATGGTCTCCTGATTGACGTTTAGATCGCTTCTTCCATGGGACGATCGGAATCTCTGACCCAAACCTTCTCCGCCCTGTGCTTTTTAGCGGCTGGGCTACTGTTTGCTGGGCGGGTGTATTCCACCATCAACGCTCAAGCTACCCCCCAGAGGCCTCCAGAGGCGGTGGCTACAAATACTAGATGGCCGCTCAACGGACGGGGGGAGCAAACCCCTGACAGGTTAGCCAATCCTTCAAGCCGCGATCGCCCAAGCAGTGAGCTCACTGTCCCCCGCACTGGAATGGTGGCTGTGCTGCCGGTGGCCCAGCGCAGCCTCGATGGCCTTGCGCCAACTAGACCAACGGACTCGCTCGGTGAGGCAGATACCGCTGTGGTGGATTTGAGCGATCGCCGCGTTTATCTCTATCAGGGCGAGCAGCTCTTAGCGGACTATGCCGTCGGCATCGGGCGACAGGACTGGGAAACCCCCACCGGTGACTTTCAGGTGATTGAAAAGCAGGAGAATCCGATATGGCGGCACCCCTTTACCCGAGAGCTAGTGCAGCCGGGTCCGGAAAATCCGCTAGGAACCCACTGGGTTAGCTTCTGGACCAACGGTACCCATGAAATCGGCTTCCACGGCACAAATAACGCTGACGCCATCGGCCAAGCGGTTTCCCACGGCTGCATTCGCATGCGCAACGCTGATGTCGAGGCGCTGTATGCCATGATGCCTGTCGGCGCTACGGTTACGGTTCGCCCCTAGGCGGTTCCTCCAACGGGATCGCTTGGGGCGCTTGCTCGGGAACTTGGGGAATCTCAACCTCAACGGCTTCTTCAGCTGGCAGGGCTCTGAGGTCCGGCAGCTCAACTTTTTCCTGCTCCTTCTCCTTGAGGGTGAGGGGCAGCGACAGAGGCCGATCTAGCCAGCAGCTAGCCGTGGGCAGCGTGTGCTCTAGGTCCTCTAGGGGCCGGGGAATAACCATCACGGCATGAAGTTCACCGATGCGCTCAGCTTCCTGCATGCCCCGCTCGATGGCAATGGTGACATCGGCGACATTCCCGCGAATAATAGCGGTACATAATCCGCTGCCGATCAGCTCATAGGATGCCAAGTGCACCTCGGCTGACTTGAGCATGGCGTCGGCAGCCCCCACCATTGAGGGGAAGCCACGGGTTTCCAGTAGGCCTACCGCCTGCTTACTCAAGCGACTGTAGCCCCGATCCTCAAAAGCCTCGGCTAGCCGGCTACCAATGGGCAACACCGCATCTAGGTTGGGCAAGGGGCGAGGAATGACGGTTTTGGAGACAAATTGGCCGAACTGCTGCGCGGTCTCAGCGCCGCTCTCCACGGCAATCTTGACGTCGGCAAATCGCCCCCGAATCACGGCGGTGCAGTGGCCACTGCCAATCTTTTCATACCCCAAGAGGGTAACGCCAGCAGACTTGAGCATCATGTCCGCCGTACCAATAATGGCCGGGAAGCTGCGAGTGGATACAAGCCCCAGCGCCATGTTGCTGAAGTCCGGGTGGCGCGGGGGAGTAGTTGGCTGAGAAGGACCCTCGAATCCGTTATCCACCATGTAATCCACTGATGATGTGCATTGGGCTGCGGCGCAAGGCTAATGAGAAGACTGGTACTATTGCGATGTTCCGCTAACGAATACTTAAGCTTAACTGAGGGCTTAACTGGGATCTGGCGGCGATGCCGACATCATGCGCAGCAGGCGCTGTACCACAACTTTGCCATAGACCTGCGTTGTCTCTACGGCGGTTTCCGGCCCTGGGGCAGAGACTTCACCGTCGGACTGACCATCGCCTGAGCCGGCAGGTGCGCCATTTTGCGAGGCTACAGAACCCGCGTTAGGGCCCCCGGCGCTGAACAGAGCTTCGTGACCGAGAATGGCGTTCGCCGCAATCATCTGGCCAGGCTCTACTGCAACGTCGACCAAGAGTGTCGCTTTGGAGCCGATACAGGCATCTGCGCCAACGCGCCCGCGCCCCATAATCAGCACCCCTGTCCCTAGTGTAACCTGTGCGGCGATGGACAGTACCCCGCCCTGGGCATGGACGACGGCACCGGAGCCCACAGAAACCCCAGGCCCTATCACCAGCCGGCTGCCCTTATCTGCCTGTAGCAGAACGCCGGAGGCGATCGCCGCCGAGGGATGAATCTGCACATCGCCAGCGACGTAGAAACAGGATTCACTCCTCGGGCCAAAGGGGGCATTCATAGCTTAGGCGGCGGCTAGTCAAGTCTGGGATGGGCGTGTGCTAGGACAAGTCGCCTGGCTGAAGGGCGCTGGCGAATATGCCTATGGGCGCTGAATAATGGTCTCTAGAACCCGTCGCTTCGCCCGGGGATCGATGCCAATCAGGCGAACGTATTCGCCAGCGTGCTCAGTCATGCAGGCCTCTAGGGCACTGACGACTTCAGGAAAGCGCGTCGATTCAATGGGGGAGCAAGTCTTCCAGGAAGAGGTCTGGAAGCGGCGAGCGTCGGCATGCTCAGTGCCGATGCGATTGCCTTGGGCGAGCAAACCCTTAACTTGATCTAGAACTGTGTGGTTCAGACGCTGGCTATTGACAGGAGCGCTGTAGCCGTTGTCGGCACTCTTGCTACCGCTGGTAGCCGTTGCTGCAGGGCGGACCTGGGGCTGGGACTTCATCGTCGAGCCATCCGGGCGCTGAACAATCGTTTCCAGCACGCGCCGCTTCGCCTTTGGGTCAATGCCAATTAAGCGAACGTACTCGCCCTGGTGTTCTGACAAGCACTGCTCTAGGGCTGAAAACACCTCGGACTCGCGGCTGGACTGGATGGGCGGGCAGGTGTGCCAAGAGGAGGTGCGGAACCGCCGTGCGTCGGCGTGCTCCATGCCGATCCGGTAGCCCTGGGAAAGAAGCCCCCGCACCTGGGAGACGACATCATCGCTGAGCTGCCCGCCGCCCGAACGACCAGAGGAACCTGAATAGCCCGAGCTACCGTTACTGTGGCTGTTACTATACCCATTGCTGGTCGTCCCGCTATAGCCGCTGGGATGAGCTAATGGGGTCTGTCCGTTGCTATCGCCATTAGGACGCTGGACAATCATCTCTAGGACACGGCGCTTCGCTCTAGTATCGATGCCGATTAAGCGAACGTACTCGCCCTGGTGTTCTGACAAGCACTGCTCTAGGGCTGAAAACACCTCGGACTCGCGGCTGGACTGGATGGGTGGGCAGGTGTGCCAAGAGGAGGTGCGGAACCGCCGCGCATCAGCGTGCTCCATGCCAATCCGGTAGCCCTGGGAGAGCAATTGACGCACCTGATCAACCACTTGCGGCTTGAGGCGACCCGAGCGGGAGGCGCTGCCGTTGCTGTAGCTGCTATTTCCGTAGCTACTGCTGTAACCGTTGCTGTTTCCGTTGGCGGTGTTGCGAAGTTTGGGGGAGAAGGTGGTGGTTCCCGGCTTGTCGCCGGGGCGCTGAATAATCTCTTCCAGGACGCGCCGCTTAGATTGGGTATCCACCCCTAGCAGCCGAACGTAGTCTCCCTCGTGCTCCGCCAAGCATCGCTCAAGGGCCGCGATCACATCCCCATCGCGGCGGGAATCGCCCAGGGAATAACTGCTCCAGGACGAGGTCTGAAAGCGTCGGCGATCGGCCACCTCAGCGCTGATGCGATACCCTTGGGACAGCAACTGCCGCACCTGGGAAACAACGTCAGAGTTTAGGTGAGCCGCCTGGCCGGCGTGGGTAGCGGTTGCGTTGGGTAGGGTAGTCATGGTGTCCTGGGTGGATTGATAGCTCTGTTCCAATTCCTTGCGAATGGCGGTGATGCAGCCGATGTCTTCAGCGCAGCGGTAGCCTCGCCGCAGGGTGTCATTAACGTCGATCATTTGAGTGGCAAAGTCAGCATCGACAGACTGAACGTCGGGCAGGCGCTCAGCCTGCTCTTGCCGAGTGATGATGGAGCCCGAGGGGACGTATTTTCCCGCCGGAACTTCGACATCTTGAATGAGGGCATGCATCATCACGACGCAGCCGCGGCCAACGCGGGCGTTGAAAATTGTTGAGCGAAACCCAATGAAGCAGCCATCTCCGATGTAAGCTGGTCCATACACCAAACACATATGGGTGACAGAGGTGTTTTTCCCAATCCAGACAGAATAGTTCTTTCCGTCATCCCCCACCACTCGCCCTTGCTCAAGGCCGTGAATAACAACTCCATCTTGGACATTGCTATTCTCGCCAATGTGAAATGGGGTGCCCTGATCGGCCCGGATAGAGGTTCCCGGGGCCACCAAGACATTTTCTCCAACATGGACATCGCCCACAATGTTAGAGAAAGCGTGGACATAGGCGCTCTGATGAATGGTGGGCTGGGCTAGCCCTTTAGACCAAGCGGTAGGCGGGGCGGTAGAACCTTTGGCCGTCATGATTTATCTCTCCTCGCGTAGGGTTGCGATTGAAAACCGCCTACGCCGCGAACAAATTGATGGTCGCCCGCCAACCGTCTGGCAGCGACAATGCAGAATATCCGTT